>JAYTZD010000403.1:0-5988 GCA_043742065.1 Oscillatoriales bacterium | reverse complement strand
TTCGCATGGTTTCCCGCGCCCCCAGCCTCAGCTTGCGGTTAGCTTCCTGCTGCAAAGTCGAGGTTGTAAACGGCGGCGAAGGTTTGCGGGTGACTGGCCGTTCTTCGAGATTGGTGACAGTCCAAGGCTTGTTTTGAATGCGTTCTAGTAAAGCCCGCGCCTGTTCTTCGTTCAGCAAAAGTACGCGGCGGCCTGCGATAATCCCGCCGGTATTTTCATCGAAATCGCTGCCGTTGGCAACTTTCACATTGGCGACTGTCACCAGTTTTGCTTCAAATGCACTCGCTTGGCCCTTGGCGGGAGGTTTGGGAGGGGTCAAAGTCGCTTTCAAATCCCAGTAGCTACCTTGGCGGAAGGCGCGGCGTTCCCGTTCGCGGCATACCAACAGGCGCACCGCCACTGATTGTACCCGCCCTGCGGACAAGCCCCAAGCGATTTTTTTCCACAATAGCGGAGAAAGGGTGTAGCCGACGAGTCTGTCTAAAATCCGGCGAGTTTCTTGGGCTTGTACGACTCGATTGTCGATATCGCGACAGTGAGTCAATGCGTCGCGGATGGCTTCGCGGGTGATTTCGTGGAACACCATCCGCTTGATGGGAACTTTGGGTTTGAGAATTTGCAGCAAATGCCAGGAAATGCTTTCGCCTTCTCGGTCTTCGTCAGTGGCTAGAATCAGTTCTGTGGCGTCTTTGAGGGCGTCTTTGAGTTCTTTGACAATTTTCTTTTTATCTTTGGGGATGACGTAGAGGGGTTCAAAGTCAGCCTCCACGTTTACGCCGAGTTGCGCCCATTTTTCTCCTTTGACGGCTTCTGGTATTTCTTCGGCGGAGGATGGGAGGTCGCGCACATGGCCCATTGATGCCTCTACTCGGTAGGTGGAGGGCAGGAAGTTGCGAATGGTACGGGCTTTTGTGGGAGATTCGACGATGACTAAGGTTGACATGGCATCTTTAATATATGGATGGCGGCGCAGAAGTGAGTGTTTAATTTACAGAGTGTATGTCAGATGTCAAGGCTTATGGGGAAATTGAGGGCTTATTTTCAAACTACCTTAATTTGTCAGTTATTGCCGATCGCCTCAAAGATTACAAGAAATTAGGAGATGGCAATGCCCATTGGTGTCAACTTAAGCTGTCAGTCCGCCAAATCCTCTCGCCCACCCGGCACCGACAGGGAATTAATTCCCTGTCTAATAGCGAAAGTCCTCTCAAAGAGGACTGAAGAACTCATGAGTCCTCTTGAGAGGACTTTCGCTTTGAGGCAGGGGTTTCAACCCCTGTCGGACTATGGGTTGTACCTTAAGTTGACACGCTTTGGGCACTGCCGTTTCCTCACTATCGCGTCTCTACAAGATGCACTGGATGCTGAGACTACTGAATGCGGGTTGATAGTTCCTGGAAATCAACAGCCACAACACCCTGACTATTATTTCCACTCCCCTTGTAGCGTAAAAGCAGCCCAATAATAGGGAGACTTCCATTTTTCCTGTTCCATCATTTCCATCTGCGCCGCCCTTAAAGCAGCCGCCGGCGCTAACTTTTGTTGGAGCATTTTCTGATAAAACTTTTGCATTAACACCGAAGTTCCTTCATCATCCACATTCCACAAACTCACCGCCATCCGCTGAGCACCCGCATACATAAAACCCCTAGTTAATCCCACCATTCCTTCGCCTTTAATATTCTGCCCTAGACCAGATTGGCAAGCACTTAAAACAACTAAATTTGCTGTCAGTTTTAAGTTGAAAATATCATTAAGTCGCAAAAAGCCATTTACAGGATTTCCCTTGTTATCAACCATCGACATCAGAATTCCTGACAGTTCAGGATTTTGGCTGTTGGCGATGCCGTGGGTGGCGAAGTGAACGATTTGATAATTGGCTAAATTTCCATCGATAGCGATAGTCCGATTGGCTAAAAAATCGATTTTCTCACTCCTAGAAGCCGAGGGAACTAAACTTAATATTGTTTGGGATTCTTGGCGGGTAAATGGTAGGCGGTTGGGCGGCCATCCCAGATTGGAAGCACGGAGCGATCGATTTAATCCGAGGTTGTTTGATTCTAATTTTTCGGTAGTTTCTTTGGTAAGTTTACCTTTCACTCTTTCATCCTCTGGACTGAAAACTGGATCGGCTAAAATTGCTAAAGTTTGATTGGGCGGTTTTCTATCTCCGTAATTTTGTCTGAGAATTCCGAGAGTTGAGGCGGAAGGCAGAATAATAATTTCATGTTTGGTAATTAAGGGAATATTGGCATTTTGTCCGGCTGTTTGGGAAATAGTTAAAGCCGGAAAAGGGGTATAGTGAAGAATACCATCGGGAACAATTAATAAGCGTTTATCTCCTAATTGGGCTGCGGCGGGTTGTAAAATTAATTGACTGAGATTTGCACTGGCTTCGGCAACTTTTTCGGGAACATTTCGTAAACGGGGGTTGGTAACAGTGTCTCGGAAATTCCGGGCTGCTGTTTCAATGTCGGCGCGTTTTGGTAATTCATAGCTAGTTAATCCCTTTTGGCTAATCACCCAAAGATAACTGCGGTCTTTACCGATCGCATATTGCAATAAAATAGTATTTTCATCCAAAACTTTATTTTGGATTTCTGGGAGTGTTAAAGGTTGGGGTTGGGTGAGGGCGGCGTAGCGGGGGCTGGTGGTACGAATTTGGGTTTGAATTTGTTGATATTGTTGTAGAAGTGCGAGGCGCTGTTTGTCTATTTCATCGATTTTGGCTGGATTGGGGTTAAGGTTGCTGAGTTCTTGAATGCGCTGTTTTTCAATGACATCTAGTTGCTGTTTTGCACGATTTTCTTGTTGTAGTAAATCGGGGGAAATGCCTTCGCGAATGTTGGCGTTAGTTTCTTGAAGGAGTTCGAGGAGGCTGCGGGCGCGAGAACGTTCGCTGGCTTCTAATGCTTTTGTATCGTAACCGGAATTTGGTTGCGTTTTGTGCAGTTGCATTAATAGGTCGATGTAAAATTCGTAGTAGTTCTGTACTGTGGCAAAGTATGAGGTGCGAAGTTCTGGGCTGGTAATTTTGGTGCGGAGGTTTTCGATGATTTTGAGACAGGTTTCAATGTCATTGAGAGCTTCGGTAAGATGGCCTCGATCGCGTTTGAGAAAAGCTATGTTGTAAAGGGTGATAGCTTCTGTTCCACGATTGCCAACAACCCGACTCAGGGGAAGCGATTGGTTGAAATATTCTGAGGCTTTTTGTTTCTCTCCCAAATCTGAGTAGACTAAGCCCATGTTGTTGAGGGTGAAAGCTTCTTGTGAACGATTGCCAACAACCCGACTCAGGGGAAGCGATTGGTTAAAAATTTCTAAGGCTTTTTGTTTCTCTCCCAAATCTGAGTAGACAGCCCCCATGTTGTTGAGGGTGAGAGCTTCTTGTGAACGATTGCCAACAACCCGACTCAGGGGAAGCGATTGGTTGAAATGTTCTAAGGCTTTTTGTTTCTCTCCCAAATCTGAGTAGACACCCCCCATGTTGTTGAGGGTGAGAGCTTCTGTTCCACGATCGCCAATAGCCCGACTCAGGGGAAGCGATTGGTTGAAATATTCTAAGGCTTTTTGTTTCTCTCCCAAATCTGAGTAGACTAAGCCCATGTTGTTGAGGGTAATAGCTTCTTGTGAACGATCGCCAACAACCCGACTCAGGGGAAGTGATTGGTTGTAATATTCTAAGGCTTTTTGTTTCTCTCCCAAATCTGAGTAGACAGCCCCCATGTTGTTGAGGATGACAGATTCTCCACGGCGATCGCCGAGGGCCCGTCTCAGGGGAAGCGATTGGTTATAATACTCTAGCGCTTTCTGTTTTTCTCCCAATTGTGAGTAGACTAAGCCGATGCTGGTGAGGGTGAGAGCTTCCCCACGGCGATCGCCTGTTGCCCGACTCAGAGGAAGCGACTGGCTGTAATACTCTAGCGCTTTCTGTTGTTCTCCCAAATCTGAGTAGACACTGCCGATGTTGTTGAGGGTGAGAGCTTCTTGTGAACGATCGCCAACAGCCCGACTCAGGGGAAGCGATTGGTTATAATATTCTAAGGCTTTTTGTTTCTCTCCCAATTCTGAGTAGACAACCCCGATGTTGTTGAGGGTGACAGATTCCCCACGGCGATGGCCGAGGGCCCGTTTCAGGGGAAGCGATTGGTTATAATATTCTAAGGCTTTTTGTTTCTCTCCCAAATCTGAGTAAACTAAGCCAATGTTGTTGAGGGTGATAGCTTCTTGTAAACGATCGCCCGCCGATCGATACAGTTTTAATGCTTCTTCATATTTGACAATCGCACTTCTTTTTGAGTCCGCTGTTCCTTGTTGGTAGAGTTTTTCTGCTTCTTCAAATACTTTTTTGGCAGCCTCGCTACTGTTAGTTTGTGCTGTTTGTACGGCTTCCTCAACAGGTACGGCTGCTGCAACTGGCTGACTTAACTGAAGCGAAAGCGCGATCGACATACCAGCCAAAACTAATTTAGTGCGATCGAGCATAGTCTGTCCTTTTATATTTTATTCAATCTTACTCATTAGCCCGCTGAACGTAAAGCTGGGAAGATGTGAGGTGCGATCGGCATTTTTAATCTAAGTTCAAATTTTGCCACTCTAATGCTTTCTTTGGCAGAGCCAGGGAACCAGTCGAACCAGTCGAACTTTGGGTATTATTTTCAAAGTACCTCAATTTGTAAGTTATTGCCTTATGAATAATCCAGAATCAGAAATTAAATTGCAATTGCGATCGCGTATAACGGAAACAGTCTCGATTCAAATTCCAACAGATACTTTAGAATCACTTAAAAAAATAGCAGCAAATCGAGATATGTCTGTAGAAACACTACTGAAGTTTTATATAGGGCAAGGCCTGCGGGCAGACTTAACTAAAGCCTTTTCAGAACGCCTGCTGGATATAACTGCTCAAGTTCTGGCCAGACACCTTGATTCGGAAGCAGAAATATCAACCATTATCCGAGAAATTAAAGCTGAAACGGCGCGTTAATGAATTATGCCCGATCGATAAATCAGAAAAATCTACTGCTTTTGAACCCGAACCAATTGGCTTTTTTTGCTTGTCCCCAGGCAGAGCGTAGGGACGCATATCACTCTTGCTCTGCCTCCTGTTGGCGCGTGCGATCGACCAGGCAGAGCAAGAGTGACATTGGTTCCCAGGATCTGCCTTGGAACCAGTTGAACCTAAGACATCGCAACAAACACGGATAAAACTGGGATCGCGAGGCTGGAATCGTCTACAATCCAGTTTAGTCAAGAATTTCTAACAGTTCACCGCCCATTACAGGCTTTGGGGCCTGTATTACCCAACTTGTCTGAAAATATGGATTTTGCTACTCTTGCCGCCCAGCTAAATGCTGGAACTATATTGCCAGAGGGAATCATCATTGTCACCCTCTTGGTTGTGCTCGTCGGCGATTTAATCGTGGGCCGCAGTTCCTCTGGTTGGACTCCCTACGTTGCTGTTGCCGGTTTGCTCGCGGCCGTCGGTGCCCTTTGTTTGCAAGCGGACAACACTAATACTATCTCGTTTCTCGGCGGTTTTAATAGCGATGCCTTGAGCTTAGTATTTCGCGGAATTATTGCTTTGACGGCGGCTGTCACTATTTTGATATCCGTTCGCTATATATTGCAAACTGGTACTGCTTTAGCGGAATTTATTGGCATTTTGCTCACCGCTACTCTGGGGGGAATGTTCCTTTCTGGTGCTAATGAATTGGTGATGATTTTTATTTCATTGGAAACTCTCAGTATCTCGTCCTATTTGCTGACGGGTTACACAAAACGCGACCCGCGTTCCAATGAAGCTGCTTTGAAATATCTGTTAATTGGTGCATCTTCTTCGGCTGTGTTTCTCTACGGGCTTTCGCTGCTGTACGGATTGTCTGGTGGTGAAACTACGTTAAGTGCGATCGCATCTCATCTTCCTACTGTTAATGACGGTCAATCTCTCGGTTTAGTGATCGCATTGGTATTTGCGATCGCCGGAAT
>JAYTZD010000402.1:0-12178 GCA_043742065.1 Oscillatoriales bacterium | reverse complement strand
TGAGCGACAGAAGGCACTAATTTCGCAAGTTCTTCTAAAGCGCGACTGGCTCCCTGCACAGAAGCCATTTCAATCCAGTGACCGAGCAGCATGATATCAACTAAGGTTGCCAATTCCCAGTAGAAAGAATCTCCCGCCAATCCGAAAGTTACTGCCACACTGTAAACAAACGCCACGGTGATTGCTAGAGCAACCAAAGTCATCATGCCAATTTTACTTTGGAATTCGTAGTAAGCTCCCTTCAGAAAAACCCAGCCACCATAGAAATAAATAATCGTTGAAAAAATGGGAATAACCCAATCCGAACCCGAAAACTGGATTGCTTGATAATTAAACCACATCTGAAACATTGGCGCAAAATAGAGAACGGGCAGCGTTAGCAGGAGGCAAATAAAGAAGCGTCGTTTGAAAATACCTGGGGTGTGTCCAGCGTGTTTATCGTGACCCCCGTGTTCATCATGTCCAGCGTGTTTACCGTGACCATTATGGTTGCCGTGTGGGTCAGGGTTTTTAACTTGCTTTCCGTGTTCGTGGTGCCCAGCGTTTCCCGGCTTGGGCTGCGTTTGCTGATGATTATGGCGATCGTGGTTCACAGATGAATCCTCCTAGTTTAATGCAACAGTCTTTGCATACCCAATTTGACTGTAATAAAACAATCTGAGGAACTTATGAGGAGTTAAGAAAAGTTTGAGTTTGAGAATTTTAATAATAAATTAAGACTTCGTTTATTTGAGAATAGCCCTAGAGTCTTCCGCAGAAAAAATACAAGCACACCCAGCAACTTTAGATTGATGCAAGGCTTCGGATGCGGCTTGATAAAGAGAATGCAAATCCGTTCCATTATCTGGATATTGAGCAATGCCAGCGCTAAATGTGATCCGAAATTGAGTCTGATCGGGAGCAACAAATTTTCTGTGGTGGAGCGTTGCTAATAATTGAGTGAGTCTTTGAATGCCATCTGTCTTAATCATGCTAGATAAGGCAACCACAAATTCATCGCTCTCCCAGCGAGCAACGACGGCATTTTGCCTAAAAGTCTGCCGGAGTAACTGTCCCCACTGACGCATTACCATGTCGCCAGTATTGTACCCGTGACGATCGTTGATCTGTTTGAGATTGTCTAAGTCCAGAACTGCTAGACAGAGCGATTGATCCTGTTGATTTGCAAATTCAAGGTATTTGTTTAAGTCTTGGGTTGACTTATGGCGGTTAGAGAGTTTGGTCAAATAATCTGTCTCAGCAGCATTCTGAAGGAGTTTGAGCCGCTCTAGACGATTGATGATGCGACTGACCAATTCTGGCCCTACGATCGGCTTGCTCACAAAGTCATCTGCACCCACTGAAAACATTTGATTGACGATCGCAGCATCGGTATGCGCCGTCAAAAAAATGATCGGCAAGCGCCCCCAGCGCGAATTGTTGCGGATAATCTTGCAAAGCTCAACGCCGCTCACAGCAGGCATTTTCACATCTAAAATAAGCAGATCCGGCGAGCATGATTTCAACGTTTCCCAAAATCGTTGAGGATCGTTCAGCGTTGTTACGCTCAATCCCCAGGGTTCTAGGAACCACTTCAGAGTTGCGAGAATCTGGAGATCCTCATCGACGACCATCACCCGTTGCTTTGCTGTCTCTGCTTGTTGTGCCGCTTGTGCGATCGCTTTTAGCACATGAGCCGGGGGCAACGGTTTGTGTAAAAAACTATGTCCGCCGAGTTGGGCAACTTCTAGTCGATCGGTTAATCGATCGTGACTGGTTAAAACTAGAACTGGCACAGCAGGAGTTTGATGACTGAGCTTTGCCAGCAGCCTTAAACTCTCTGTTGTGGGATGACTAATATCGGGATCGAGTAGCACAACGGTAGGCGCATCCTGCTCAATTTTTGTATCGGCTTCGGAAAGTGTCGTGGCGATCGCACTCCGAAATCCCCAGTCCACCGCTTCATTCATCAACTGTTGGGCCAGTTGGCGATCGGAATCGACGATCAATAACAAAGGACGCTCATCCGCAAACACAGACTCTTCCGGCTCGATTAGTTCTGTGGTTAAGTCGTTTGATGCGCGATCGATTTCTTGACGCTTGGATAAGGCGCTGAGGGTTTGTGGTTGAATCGGTTGAGTCGCTTCATGAGACGTGAATTGAGCCGTCTTGGTTGAATGGGCGATCGCTTCCAAGGGTTTAAGCCGATAACCCAGTCCATAAACCGTTTCAATCAAATCTGTGGGAGCGCCCACCCCTCTAAATTTCTGTCGTAGCCCTTTAATATGAGTTCTCACGGCATCTTGGCCGGGAGTCTCTTCATACGCCCAGATTTGATCCAAAATTACGCTGTAGGTAAAGACTTGACGACCATTTCGCAAAAAGAACTCTAGGATCGAAAACTCCTTGGGACTCAAGGATAGAAGTTGCCCTGCGTAAGTAACTTCACGACTTGTCGGATCGAGCCGCAAATTACCCTTCTCCAGCACAGATTGAAAAGCCATTCCTCCGCGACGCAGCAAGGCTCGAATTCGAGCAATCAAGACCTCCTGATCGAGCGGTTTCACCATGTACGCATCGGCACCTGCATCTAGCCCGATCGCTTGATCGTGACTACTGCTTCGCCCTGTTACCAGCATAATTGGCATTTTATAGTCGTGCGCTCTGACTCTACGACAGAGACTTATCCCGTCTAGACGAGGGAGCGTAATATCTATCAGTAGTAAATCATAGTTATAAACAACAATCAGTTCCCAAGCTAGCTCTCCATCGTTAGCAACTTCAACCACGTAATTTTGGTTGGAGAGCATACAAGTAAGTACGTCGGCAATTGCCTCATCATCTTCTACCACCAAAATTTTCATAAGCCGGCGCTGTTTAATTTCCTTGTGGTCGGAATTCTCAAATAATGATGAGAAATTATGAAATTAGGATGAAATGAAGTGCTCATCGCCAAAAATCTGCATAAATCTTCCTAAAGACGTAAACCTTGAATCGCTCATAGGTTTCTCATAGTCTGAGCGTAGCTTGAGAGATATAAGAACTTAGTCATCCCCTAACCAAGGCGAAGGGCATAACAATCTGTTCTTCGTTGTGTTGATTTTTTAGGAGCTTAAAACGATGACAACTACTGCTACTAAATCCCATCAATCTCTGCTAGAAACCTGCATTCAGAATTGCCTCGACTGTCTTCGTGAGTGTGAGCAATGCGGAACCGCTTGCTTAACCAGTGACATGGTGCAGATGATGGCTCAATGTATTAAGCTATGCCGCGATTGCGCTGATACCTGCGCCCTCTGCGCTCGCTTCATGGCTCGTAATTCTGACCTGCACGCCCAAATGTGTGCGGTTTGTGCAGAAGCGTGCGATCGCTGTGCGACTGAGTGTGAGAAGCACGACCACGATCCGTGTAAGAAGTGTGCTAAAGCCTGCCGTCGTTGTGCTGAATCTTGCCGTCAGATGGCTAAAGCAACGGCATAAAACCATTTATTTACCGCCTTGGCTGTTGCATGAATGAGCGTGTCTTGCTTTGCACCAGTCAGCATTGAAACCCAGTTATCCTTCAAATGAGGTGGAGTTATGAATAAGAAGTTTTTGGTTTACAGCTTAGTCGGGCTACTCAGTAGTGGTGCTATTACTGGATTTGTCCTGATCAACAGCGAACAAGTTCAGTCTTTACCTCCATCAGGAAATCCTCAACAACCCAGATCAGTCCGAGTCGATCAGCATTTTATAGAAATGATGATCCCGCATCATCAAGATGCGATCGCAATGGCTGATCTGGCTTTTAGTCGCGCCAAAAGCCCAGAAGTTAAAAAATTAGCCCTAGCGATTAAAAAAGAGCAAACTCGTGAAATTCAAGAGATGCGTACCTGGTACAAACAGTGGTTCGGCAAAGAAGTTCCTCCACATTCAATGAATGACATGGGCATGATGGGAGACCACCACAACCAAGGGCAGCGCACAGGCTCAGGCATGATGGGCCAGGGTCAGTGCATGATGGGCCAGGGTCAGGGCATGATGGGTCAGGGCATGATGGGTCAGGGCCAGGGCATGATGAGCATGAAAACCGACCTCGACGCGCTCAAGAAAGCCCCGGACTTTGACAAGGAATTTGTGCGACAAATGATTCCCCATCATCAAATGGGGGTGATGATGGCGAAGATGGCATCTGAGTGTGCTTCTCATCCAGAAATCCGTACTTTGGCTCAGTCAATGATCGCATCTCAGAGCGCTGAAATCGCACAAATGCAAGGATGGTAACAAGCCTGGAATCGCGACTCGTTCTATTCACAAGGAGGTCTTTATGCACCAACATGGTTCATCAAATCAGTCCCAGCCCGTTGGCAAAGCCTCTCTGCAAGAGAATCGGCAGCCAACTCGTCTCAGCTTGCCGATTAAGGTTGTGCTGTATGTGTCAATCGGGATTATTGCCTACTTTTTGATTACAGAACATTGGGCGCATTTAGCGGGATTCTTACCGTACTCTTTACTGTTCATCTGTATATTCATGCACCTATTTATGCACGGATCACATGGGGGACATGGGGGCGGTAGTAGCGGCAATAGCCCATCTCGCTGAAGGGAATTATTCGGACTCTGTAAATAAATCTATTTCAAGGAGATCGAACCATGAGAGATATGAGTAACGTTCCTGCTTATGGACTGTGGGGATTAGTGATTATTAATTCCCTGATATTTATCATCTTTGCTTTTAGTTTCACTAAGCCGCGTAACCCAAGAGATTGGCGATCATTTGGGGCGTTCTCATCGTTCATTGTGGCATTGTTCGCAGAAATGTATGGGTTCCCCTTAACGCTTTACTTACTCTCAGGCTGGCTGCAAACCCGCTATCCAGGACTGAACATTTTTTCCCATGATGGTGGACATCTTTGGTGGACATTGCTGGGGTGGAAAGGCGATCCTCATTTGAATCCGATTCATCTTTTGAGTAGTGTACTAATTTTTGGTGGACTGATTTATTTAGGCAGGGCTTGGGAAGTTCTCTACAAAGCTCAACGAAGTCATACATTGGCGGTTTCAGGGCCCTATGCAACCATTCGCCATCCGCAGTATGTCGGCTTCATTGTCATCATGTTGGGCTTTTTGCTGCAATGGCCCACTCTTTTGACATTGCTAATGTTCCCCATTTTGGTCGCGATGTATATCCGATTAGCACACCAAGAGGAACGGGAGGCCTTAGCAGAATTTGGTGAGGAGTACGCTCGTTATGCCGCACTGACACCTGCATTTGTCCCGTGGGGTCGTCGCGACACTCAGAAAAAACTAGCTCATTCACAGGAGTCTTATCATGACCCATAGTATTTTTTTCTAGGACTAGGAACTGTGATGATCTTCGTGCAATTTTTTCCTCTTCAAAGCTGAGTGTTCCTTTTAACAGGTAGAAAAATATGAGCGATCTAATTGTGATTGGTTTTCCTGATGAATTTAAGGCAGATGAAGTATTGCTTGATCTCAGAAAACTAGAGCGGGAATATCTGATTGATCTAGAAGATGCAGCGATTGTGGTCAGAAAGAAAGATGGCAAAGTCAAGATTAAACAAACTCAAGAACTCGTCACCGCTGGCGCGTTAAGTGGCGGCTTCTGGGGACTGTTAATCGGCTTGATGTTCTTTGAACCCATACTGGGAATTTTGGGTGCAGCAGTGGGTGCGCTTTCCGGTGCATTAACGGATATCGGCATTGATGACAACTTCATTCAAGAGTTGGGTAACACGATCGAACCTGGAACCTCTGCCATTTTTGTTTTGGTGAGAAAGTCTACACCTGACAAGGTTTTGGACGACTTGAGCAAATTTGAGGGAAAAGTCCTACGAACTTCGTTATCCCACGAAGATGAGGCACAACTTCAGGCAGTTCTTACGAAAACCGAAGCAGGGTAAGTCGTAGCTCCAAGAAATCTCAAAGTCAGCGCGCATTACTCTGAAAGGAGATTCTATGTTCAACAAAATTCTCGCCAACCCTGCTTAGAACAGCATTAGAAACACAAATGAAATCATGGAAGGAACGCAAATGGAAGCAAAAGCGATCGCAACTCAGCCATCTAATTCACTTCCTCCAAGCCAACAAGGGATTGAAACTCTTCCTGCACTGGATGCTGCTTTCCTGATGATCGTTAGCCTGGTTCTAATCTCGGCGATCGCTGCTTTAGTTTATGCTTGTATTCCCAAGCGATGGCAGCATTCATTCAGCTTCAAACCGCCTCCCAAAACTCTGTGTCATCGCTGTCGATATTTTAGCGATAATTCCTATCTCAAGTGTGCCCTCCATCCAGTAACCGCACTGACTGAGCAAGCAGTTGATTGTAGAGATTACTGCCAAAACAGCAAGGATAAAAAGGTTGAAGAATAGAGAAAAGTATTGCTGATTGTCCAAAACTTTTTTCTAAGTTAATTACACAAAAATCAGGATTTTACACTATGAAACTCCAATTAAAAGTTCCCAATATGACCTGTGGTGGTTGTGTAAACACCATTACTAAAGCGATTAGAACAGTCGATGCTAAAGCTAATGTTCAGGGCGACCCAAAAACCAAGATTGTATTAGTGGAAACTCAAGCGTCAGAAACTGCCATCAAGGATGTAATTACGGCCGCTGGCTACCAAGTGGCTTAGTAAAGTTCTGAACGGACAAAACAACCTCACTACGCATTCATGAGAGCCATATGCCCATTAAAGCCACCCACCAACATCCCCTAACCCGCCGAAACTTTATTCGAGGGACTGGACTTGCAGGCGGACTTGTCATCGGAAGCGGAATTCACAGCCTGCTATCCAGTTGTTCGCCTCAATCTTCCACCACAGAAATGGCTCAGGGGAACACCGTAGCCCGTGGCCCGAATGCGAAATTCATTCCCGATATTGAAATCAACCTAAAGGCTGCACCGACAACGGTTCCAATCTTGCCAGGACAAACGACCCAAGTTTGGTCTTACGCAGCACAACTGGTCAAGGGCGACCCAAACAGCTTACAAACCATTCCCGATAGTTATTTAGGCCCCATTATTCGCGTTCGCAAAGGTCAGCGCGTGCGGGTCAACTTCCAAAATAACCTTCCTCAAGGGCAAGCCAGCATTGTGCATTGGCATGGATTGATTTTACCAGAGGAGATGGATGGACATCCTCGCTTTGCGATTCAGCCTGGACAAACCTATGTCTATGAATTTGAGGTGATTAATCGGGCAGGACTAAACTGGTTTCATCCTCATCCAGACGGGCTTACAGGACAGCAAGCCTATGCTGGTTTGGCGGGGCTATTTATAGTCACAGATGCAGAAGAAGCAGCCCTGAATCTACCCACCAAGGCTTATGATGTGCCGATCGTACTGCAAGATCGCACCTTAGATGCCGATAATCAACTTCTATATCTCGGTAGCAAAATAGGTACTCCCCGTAACAGCAACATGGGCGGGATGCAGCAGGGTAACTCAGGTCAATCCAGCAACGGCATGATGGGTGACATGAGCAGCATGATGGGATTTTTAGGTCAAAAGATATTCGTGAATGGTAAGCCTAACTTCACACTTTCTGCGGCGACACGAGTCTACCGCCTCCGCATCTTAAATGGTTCTAATTCACGCATTTATAAGCTGGCGTGGAGCAGTGGCGAACCGCTTACCGTCATTGGCACCGATGGTAGCTTGTTAACTCATCCCACCAAGCGAAAGTATGTCATGTTAGCTCCAGGTGAGCGGATTGATATTTGGGCAGATTTCAGCAAGTTGAAAGTTGGGACAGAAGTTTCTCTGAATAGTTTGGCTTTTTCAGGAGCAGAAAATGTAGGGGGTAGCAATATGGGCGGCATGATGAGTTCTGGCAATGCCCCGGAACTTGGTTCAGCCATGATGCTATTCAACGTCAAGATTGAACGGGAAGAAAAAGAAACTCTGCGACTCCCCAGTCAACTAGCAGCTCTACCACTATTGCATCCAGAAGATGCCGTTAATGCCACCCAGCCACGACCTATTGAGCTTTCTCTCAAAGGTATGAAATGGGTGATTAATGGGCAGCCCTTTGAAATGAACACTGCATTACCGCAAGAAACCGTAAAGCTAAATTCGATCGAACAGTGGGAGATTATCAATAAACTCAATCCCGGAGCCATGATGGATGCGAAGGGGATGGCGCACCCCATCCATCTACACGGTGTACATTTTCAAGTCATTAGTCGGGAAGTGCTGCCAGAACTTGCCGCAGGATGGCAAACTGTCAAGGATGGCTATGTAGACGAGGGTTTGAAGGATACTGTAATGGTAATGCCGGGTGAGCGAGTGAAGCTGCTCATGAAATTTGAGAAATACAGCGGCTTATATACATACCACTGTCATACCTTGGAGCATGAAGATGCTGGCATGATGAGGAATTATCGAGTTAAGGAATGACTCGGCATCTATCAGTCTCATCCACAGAACGTATTATCAGGTGTTTAAATCAACCGCAATCGGCGTTTAATCGGGAGATATAAAGTTTTGACAGAAATCTTTTTTGCTTGCTTTTAGAATTATCTTGACTCATGATTTTAACTATGAACCACCGAAATTATATCACGATTTAGCCTAATAAATGCAGCGGTGAACCTTTTTAATTCTTGATTTTTAAACGGCGATCGGTTTCCATTTTGGATAAATTAATGACTCAATCTTTGCAGAATCCAGTCAATCGCGATAAGAAGAATTTATCATCTACTTCTGCCCTGAACAATATCACAATCCATATCAAAAAACTGTACAAACACTATGGCAAAACCATCGCACTTAAGGGCATTGACCTAGACGTAAACCGGGGAGAATTATTTGGGCTAATTGGCCCAGATGGTGCTGGCAAAACTACTGTTTTTAATATTCTCGGTGGCGTGATGGAAGCAACGGCTGGGGAAGCGCGAATCCTAGAATTGCCAGCCAGAGATGCCCGCAACTATACGGGATATCTTACACAACAATTTTCGCTTTATCCAGACCTCAGTGTTGAGGAAAATATTAATTATAGTGCTGGATTGCGGTTAGTGCCAGAAAACCAGCTAGAAACGCGACGTAGTAAGTATCTGAAACTGATGCAATTGGATAACTTTTGCGATCGCCTTGCCGGTCGTCTTTCTGGTGGCATGAAGCAGAAATTAGCCCTCTGTTGTGCGCTGATTTCCGAGCCCCAAGTCTTGTTGCTAGATGAACCAACTACGGGGGTTGATACCATTGCGCGTCGGGAGTTTTGGGATATTTTGGCGGGATTAACTGCCCAGGGAATCACCGTTGTTGTCGCTACCCCCGATTTAGATGAGGCAGAACGGTGCGATCGCGTGGCTTTGATTTACGACGGGCAGATTCAACAAATTGGCAGTCCCACAGCACTTAAAGCGGCTCTAGGGCTGCAACGGTTGGTGATTCGCACACCTGAATTAGTCAAAACTGAACAAGCATTACTGCCGTTAGTTAATCAAGAACAGATTGCTGATGTGTCTACTTATGGCGATCGCATTGAAGTCCTAGTCAAAGATGCCAAACAAGGCGAAATCCTAGTACGCGATCGATTAACTCAGCAGCCAAAAACCAGCAATGACCAGATTGACATTCAGTCGGAAAAACCAACCCTAGAAAATGTATTCACAACTCTACTACGCCAAAAAGGGGGAGTTCCTAAATTTATTCAATTTCCGCGATCGCGTGTTAGAAAGCAGGAGTCAGAAATCATAAGTCAGCAAACAATCCAAAATCCAAAATCCAAAATCCAAAATCCTTCCATCGCCATCTGTGCCCGGAATCTCAACCGCATCTTTGGTACTTTTCATGCAGTCGTAAACCTCAATTTAGACCTCCATTATGGCGAAGTTTATGGACTTCTAGGTGCAAATGGTGCAGGCAAAACTACCATGATAAAAATGCTATGTGGACTATTACCAATCAGTTCGGGAAAAATCTCGATCGCTGGAGAAACAGGGAATCTGCGGAGTGCCCAACTGCGACAAAAAATTGGCTACATGAGTCAAAAATTTACCCTTTATGATGACCTCACAATTCTCGAAAACCTACAGTTTTACAGTGGAGTCTATGGCATTCCCCCCAAACAGCGACAGCAAAAAATTCGCTGGGTACTCTCAATTTGTGGATTAGAAAAACAAGAACACCTACTAACTAAGCAATTACCTGGTGGATGGAAACAACGAGTCGCCTTTGGTGCATCAGTCATGCACGAACCAGAGATTTTATTTCTCGATGAACCTACCTCCGGTGTTGATGTACTAGCACGTAAACAATTCTGGCAATTAATTAACGACTTTGCTCGTAATGGCACTGCAATTCTCGTCACCACCCACTACATGAATGAGGCAGAACAATGTAATCGAATGTGTTTTATGGTAGCAGGGCGTAAAGTGGCAGAGGGTTCGGCAAGTGAGATTAAATCAGCACAACCGGGTCAATTATTTGAATTGCGTGTCGGGAAATTGCAAGAAAGTTACGATCGCCTGCGAGAACACCTAGAACCCTGGCGCGTCTCAATTTTTGGCGATCGTCTCCACATTGTCTTAGACGATCCTCAGCAAGAATTACCCCAAGTAGAATCACTTTTAAAACAAGCTAATTTACCCCTGATTGAAACCGAATCTATGGCATTTTCCCTAGAAGATGCGTTTATTGGAGAAGTACAACGGGCAGGAGGCGCACCACCATGATGATCCGACGAATTCGTAATCAAGTTTTCAAAGAATTGCAACAATTTCAGCGCGATCGCTTAGGCGTTGCGCTAGCATTTATCCTACCAGTGATTGCCTTACTAATTATTGGTTTTGCCATTCGTCTAGAAGCAAAAAACATCTCTCTAGTAGTGCGAGATTTAGATCGAACCACCCTCAGTCGCAGCTACATTGAACGACTTTATGCCACTAATTTATTTGTTCCGGCGAAGTGGCAAGGAATGCGCTTTCCCGATGCGATCGATCGCGATACCGCCCAAGTACAAATTACCATTCCCCCTGGTTTTGCCGCAGATGCAGCAGCAGGAAGAACCGGGAAAGTACAGGTAGTAATTGATGGTAGCGATACAATCAATGCCCGTGTTAGCGATCTAGCTATAAAAGGAACAACTTTAGCTGTTGTACAAGAGCAATTAGGGCAACTATCTGAGACATTAGGAGTTGTGGCTCAGGTGCGCCTGTGGTTCAATCCGGGACGGCAAGAATCCCTGTTTATTGTACCAGGAAGTTATGGAGTAATTCTGGCAATTTTCCCACCGCTGTTAATTGCGATCGCCCTTGTCCGCGAAAAAGAACAGGGTACAATTCTGCAACTTTATGCTTCTAGTCTAAGCGCCTTTGAACTGCTAATTGGCAAATCATTGGCATATATCGCTGTGGGTTTAGGAGAAGCCATCATCCTGTTTATTGTCGGATTCTGCTTATTTGGAGTCCGCTTTATTGGCGATCCAACACCATTGATCATTGGTACACCTGTGTTTATGTTAGCGGGGGTGCAGTTGGGTTTAATTATTGGCATTTTTACCACAACTCAAAGTGCAGCAGTCCAGGCGATCGGCACAATTAAAGTATTAACTGGCTTTCTGCTAGCAGGGTTTCTATTTCCCCTGAATAGCGTGCCGTTTCCCTTTTCAATTGCATCCTATCTGGTTCCAGTACGGTACTACATCGAACTATGTCGAGATGTTTTTGTGCGGGGTTCCGGTTGGTTTGGCACTTGGGAACTGATTCTCGCCATGCTCATTTTGAGTATGGCGGAATTTGCGATTGCTTGGTGGGGAATGCGTCGAATGCAATTGTCAAGTTAATGGTTAATTGTGGTACGAAATTTATGAGAAAACCCCGGTTTCTTCCAAAAATAGTCAATCTTTTTGACACATATTCACGCAGGGTTTAGCAGTACCCTGAGCGAAGTCGAAGGGCTCAACCACTAGGGTTTCGACTTCGCTCAACCACCAGGGTTTCGACTTCGCTCAACCAGCAGGGGTTTCGACTTCGCTCAACCAGCAGGGGTTTTGACCCCCGTAAGTAAGTCCTGTAGTAGTAACTTGGTAATACAAAAAATGCTAAATAGTCGTCTCTTTGCTCTGTTAATTAAAGAAACCACTGAACTATTGCGAAATCGGCAACTGGTAATTTTCCTAACCATCGCACCAATTGTTTCTATGGTGATTTTCGGCTATGTCTTGAACTCCAATGTCACCCATCTACGGCT
>JAYTZD010000401.1:0-28087 GCA_043742065.1 Oscillatoriales bacterium | reverse complement strand
GTGGAAATTGTGTAACTAACTGGAGCACCAGCAATAGCAGTAGCTGAACCAGTTTTGGTGGTAACGACATCGGCACTAGCAGTCAGAGGTGTGGTGACTGTAGCTGTGGGAGAAGTACCGTTGTTGTTGGCAGGAGTAGGGTCTAAAGCGGCGGAGGTGCTGCTGGCGGTGTTACTGACGCTAATACCTGTAGTCGGGGCTAGGAAGCTGACTGTGTTGGCAACGGTGACTGCGTTGGCTATGCTGGCAACTGGGAAGGTGACAATCCCACTAACAGCATTGTAAGTACCACCATTCGAGACAACCACGCCTAACAAACCAGGCACGATGCTGTCGGTAATTGTGACGTTTGTAGCTGTGTTCGGCCCGTTGTTCACGGTGGAAATGGTGTAACTTACTGTGCCACCTGCAACACCCGTTGCTGACCCGGTTTTGGTAGTAGCTAAATCGGCAACAGCAGTTATTGTAGTTATGGCTTGAGAGCTTGGTAGCGAAGTATTGTTGTTGGCAACAAACGGATCGAAAGTGCTGGAATTGCTATAAGCGCTGTTAGTTATGGTAGTGGCTGTTGCAGGAGCTATGGCGGTGATGGTTCGACTGACGCTAGTACCGCTAAGCAAAGTCGGAATCACTGGCCAGGAAACAGTCCGAGTTAAGGTATTGACAGTACCGCCGTTGTCAGCGCTCAGGAAAGTTACGCCTGGGGGTAGGATATCTTGAATTAGGACATCTTTGGCGTCGGTGGTAGTGGGTCCTATATTAGTGGAGGTAATAGTGTAGTTAATCGTGCCGCCGAGTGGAGCTAACTGCGGGCCTCGTTTGGTAATGGAGACGTCGGCTTGGGGTGGTGGATCTATGCTTTCGACAATAAGGTTGGCTACTTCGTGAATGTTTGTACTGGGGCCTGTCGCAGCGGCAAAACCAAATTTAAAGGTAGGTGGCAGTGCTCCATTTACTGCTGGCAATGCCAAATCTGGTATGTCTATCCGTGTTTCGCCCGCATCCAGAAAGTCGCCGTCGTTGTTCAAGTCGAAGGCAACAGTGAGACGATTAGGTGTTGGTGATGTCGCCGGAAATAATGTAATTTGGACGCTTCTTTTAGCCTCACTACGAATGTTTGTATTTGGGTTGTTTGTTGTTGTGTTATCTCTTATATTATCTATCCCACCGAGAACGGAAGCATTAGTTAAAAAATTATAACCTCCGCTTTGTCTGCCTCTAATTGCTACTGAATCCGGTAGACGTGCACCACCACCAATACGTCCTGGATTGGGTCGTAATGGTGGTACTGCTGGTTGAGGAGTAGAAAAATTTCCAAACTCGTCTAATCCAACACCTAAATAACCTCCTGCAAGACCGGTTGAAAACAGATCGGGATTATTATTTTGAGCATAGCCTAGAGAACCCCCGAAACCTCCTGCTTGTGTTGGCGTAGCTGTCCCATCAATGAGGAAAAAACTTGTGCCATCTGCGGCCAAGCCCTGAGCAGAGTTGGTACTTATGTTATAAGAAAAGAAATCAAAGGTAACTCTCAAACCTTCAGTAGCAGAGATGGGGTTGTTGTAGATGACAAAAGCTGCTTGATTCTGCTGGTTTGATGTTAATCTCAAAGAGCCTGAGCCGGGTAGATCGTTATTCCCTAAATTAGGAATAACGCCACTATTGTTGACGGCACCTGATGTTAAGCCTGGCTTGTCTGAAGTGCCGCTGGTTCCATAGATCCAAGGCCCGATGACTGTGTCACCTCTAAAGCTTTCGGCAACTAAGGTGGCTAGGACTGATGTATAAGCTTCTAGGACTTCTTTTTTAAATGCTAGTTCGGCATTGATTCTGCCGATCGCAATTTCTAATTTCCAGTCGCCTCCTAATGCTGCACTCCCTGTTAAATTCTTGGAGGCTGCAATATTTGCGCCGGTTATTTCGCTGATTTTTTGTACAAATTTAATGCCGGATTCTCCAGCGGCTACGTTACAGCCATAAAGTAGAATATTGCCGGATTTGCTAAGGGCTTTTCCCCACTGCTGCAATTGGCTACTGTAAATTTCTATATTTTGAATATTGAGTTCTGTTGAGCCAAGTTTTAGTGTTGCTTCTTGGCCGTGGGAGACGATATGAAGGGTGTTGATGTTGGTGCACTGACCTAAAATTTCAGTGATTTGCCCGATCGCATTTTGAACTAAATTCAGTACAAATACTTCAGTGCCGGGTTTGACTCCGCCGATCAATTGCTCATAGTTTTCTACTTTTGAGTCAATAACCACTACATCTTTTTGTGGAGCTAGCAATGTAGAGTTTGTCTCTTGTAAAAATTTGCTTTTGATGTCAGTTTTTGTCAATTCGGGTGTTTGTACAGCAGAATAATTCAAGGCGTTAGGGAAATCTTTCATTATTTTGTAATTTTAGCTACTAACCTTAAGCTACCCACTTTGATAGAGTCTTATAAACATTAAAATATAAAGTTTATGTCATATATATTTGAATAGATAAAATAATACTTACGTGTTTTACTATATTTTAAGCATCGAAGATATCAGTAATACTATGCTTTTTTGCGATCGCAGTCGGCAACAAATAACTGCAACTACTTGGTAAATATGGGGTTGCTGATTGCGCTCGTGTGGTTTCAGTCTTTTTTCTATAAGAACTGATGTTATAAAGTTGAGATTTTGGGAATAAATTACTTACGTGTTACTGAGAAATGAAAAAAGTTAAGAAATGTTTCGATTGTAATTTGTGTCTGTTTTTGCGGATCCCCGACTACTTTGGTGCAGTCGAGGATCTAAAAAAAAGTATTTGACCGATTAAATCAATCTACTCATCAGACGAAATCAGAGGAGCCGATCGCACCTATACCCCCGACAAGGTTAGCTAAAATCTGGGTAGTACCCACGACTTGTAGCGATATACCGTTCTGGGTTGGGGTGAATTGCAACTGTTGGAAAGTCAAGCCGCCAGTCAACACAAATCTATCGACACCAACCTCGAAGTTAAGAATAGTATTCGATCCCTGAAGAGCACCCAAGATAAATTGATCGTTGCCAGCACCTCCAGATAAAGTATTATCACCTTCGCCTCCAAACAGCCAATCATCTCCTTCACCTCCAAACAGAAGGTCATTGTCTTTACCACCATAGAGGGAATCGTTACCGGCATCGCCATTAAGTATATCTTCCCCTTCATTGCCGTAAATGAGGTCATTGCCAGCACCGCCGTTGATGCAGTCTTGCTGGCCATTCGTACCGACTGCGACTTCTTGGTTATCGGCCCGATCGCCATAAATGGTATCGTTACCTTCATCCCCACAGAGTTCATCGTCTCCATCACCGCCGTAAATTAAGTCGTCGTCCTCATCTCCGTGTATAAAGTCGTTATCTTTGCCCCCATAAAGGGAGTCATTGCTTTTACCGCCACTGATAGTATCGTCAGATTCCTCACCGAATAATAAGTCAGAACCGACATTGCCAAAGAGTAAGTCCTTGCCACTAGTATCTTTCACGAAACCTTGAGTCCCGCCGTACAAGGTGTCGTCGCCACTATCTCCAGTCAGGGTATCGTTACCGAGTTGGCCCCAAATCAAGTCATTATTCTTGCCGCCCCAAATGTAATCGCTGCCTTTGCCCGCATAAACGGTATCATCGCCGATGCCACCACCAATGATGTCTCCACCGGTGCCACCAAAGATTAAGTCTTGTTCAACAGCATCCCCAACTGGCTCGAAACTGCCACTGTCACCGAGGATGGTATCAATACCTTCCCCACCATATAGAGTATCGGAGCCGAGTTGACCAAAAATTAGGTCATTGCCTTTGCCTCCGTAAACAGCATCCTTACCTTTGCCGGAAATCAGCGTATCATCGCTTTCTTGCCCGTTGAGCAAGTCATTGCCGTCGCCTCCATACAACAAATCGCGTCCCTGGAAGTCTTTAGCCCTGTTGTCGCGGTTGCCGCCAAATAAGCTGTCGTCTCCAATACCACCAATCAATGTATCGGAGCCTTGTTCGCCAAAAATTAGGTCTTTGCCTTTACCACCTGCGGCAATATCGTTACCTTTGCCGCCATGAATGGTGTCATCGCCCTCGTTACCGTTGATGACATCAGCACCCTCGCCTGCAAAGATTAAATCGCGGGCATCGTCAGGATTCTGGGAGTTGTTTTGGCCGGTGTCTCCGAGAATTGTATCGGCACCTCGATCGCCCAAAATGGTATCAGAGCCTAACTCGCCAGCAATCCAGTCGTTTCCTTTCCCAGCGAGGATTAAATCGTTGTTCTCGCCACCATAAACAACATCGCTACCCAATCCGCCAAAAATCAGGTCATTGCCTGCATCGCCGTAAATTTCGTCACTACCGCCTTCACCTAATAGCAAGTCATTGCCTTGTAAACCGATGATTTTTTCTGCTTCGTTGCCACCCTGAATGGAGTCGTTACCATTGGTGCCTTTGAGGGTTTGTTCCTCAGCCGCGATTTGTATACCAGGCTGATTAAATGCAATCCCTGGTGGTTGTGTTGCTGGCAAAAAGGTAATTTCTGGTTTTTCCACAACTGTTTCGCACCCACAGCCGATGTCTGGTTGGGTGCCGGGAGTTGGTGTTGGTGTGAGCAAAGTTGGCCGCAAGAAAGCGGCGACTGTAGCGGTACCAGGACTGATAGTGCCACTGTTGTCGGTGGCGCTATAGGTGAAAGTACCTCCGGTGAATTCGCCAGTTGCTCGGAAAAATAGTTGCTGAACCTGTGCCGGAGTCAGGGTTTGACCAACTGTGATCGCGATACCACCATTCGCGGGATCTCCTAAAAATAGGGTTCCTTGGTTGGCTGGGGGCAGGGTGTTGATGGTGAAAGATGCGATCGAGCCGTCGGGGTCGGTTGCACTCAATCCCGTGACTGGTGTGCTGTTGTTTGGCGAAGTGTTGAAGTTAGTATTGGCTGCTACTGGCGGTTGGTTGGGTGTGGGAAGTAAGGCGGCTACTGTGGCGGTAGCGGGACTGATAGTGCCGTTGTTGTCAGTCGCACTGTAGGTGAAATTGGTGCCGGTAAATTCGCCAGTTGTGCGGAAAAATAGTTGCCCAATCTGTGCTGGAGTCAGGACTTGACCTGGTGTCACGGCAATTCCGCCGTTGGCTGGGTCTCCTAAAAATAGGATTCCTTGGCCTGCTGGTGGCAGGGTGTTGATGGTGAAAGATGCGATCGACCCGTCGGGGTCGCTTCCTCCCAATCCTGTGACTAACTTGCTGGTGTTAGGGGGAATGCTGAAGTTGACATTTGTGCTAACAGGTGGTTCGTTGAGCGGATTTGGTGTGGGATTTGGGGTGGGAGTTGGTGTGGGAGTTGGTGTGGGAGTTGGTGTCGAAACTGGGATTGTCGCCACAGTAGCTGTTGCAGGACTGGTAGCGCCGTTGTTATCGGTGGCGCTGTAGGTGAAATTGGCTCCGCTAAATTCGCCAGTTGTGCGGAAAAATAGTTGCCCAATCTGTGCTGGTGTCAGGACTTGACCTGGTGTCACGGCAATTCCGCCATTGGCTGGGTCTCCTAAAAATAGGATTCCTTGGGCGGCTGGTGGCAGGGTGTTGATGGTGAAAGATGCGATCGTTCCGTCGGGGTCGCTTCCTCCCAATCCTGTGACTCGTGTGGTGCTGTTGGGCGGAATGCTCAAGTTAGCATTGGTCGCTACTGGCGGTTGATTGGGTGTTGGAGGTACGGCTGCCACAGTCGCTGTTGCGGGACTGGTAGCGCCGCTGTTGTCTGTAGCGCTATAGGTGAAATTGGCTCCGCTAAATTCGCCAGTTGTGCGGAAAAATAGTTGCCCAATCTGTGCTGGGGTCAGGACTTGACCAGGTGTCACGGCAATTCCGCCATTGGCTGGATCTCCTAAAAATAGGACTCCTTGGGCTGTTGGTGGCAGGGTAGTAATGGTGAAAGATGCGATCGAGCCGTCGGGGTCGGTTCCTCCCAATCCTGTCACTGGTGTAGTGCTGTTGGGCGGAATGGTCAAGTTAGCATTTGTGGCTACTGGCGGTTGATTGGGTGTCGGAATTGGTGTCGGTGTTGGTGTCGGAGTTGGTGTTGGTGTTGGAATTGGAATTGGTATCGGAGGAATCGGTTTCGGAGTCAAAGTCGTAGTTACAATCGCGCCCGTTGCAGTACCGTCATTATTCCCTGGCGTCGGATCTGGGGTACTAGACTTACTACTGGCGGTGTTGCTGATGCTACCAGAGTTGGGTGCGATGAAGTTGATGGTACGGTTGATGCTGGCTGCGTTGGTTAAACTGACAGCCGGGAAAGTCACAATCCCAGTAGTTGTATTGTAAGTACCGCCATCAGATAGGTTGACTCCTGTTAAACCGGGAATGATGCTGTCAGTAATTGTCACATTATCGGCTGTACTCGGCCCAATGTTGCGCGTGGTAATTGTATAACCAACTGTCGCACCCGGTGCAGCATTTGTAATACCGCTTTTGGTGGTAATCACATCGGCACTTGGCGTCAAAGTTGTAGTAACCAGAGCCGCAGGTGAATTCCCGTTGTTATTAGCTGGAATAGGGTCTGGGGTACTAGAGTTACTGCTGGCGGTGTTGCTAACGTTGATATTTGCCGGTGCAATGAAGCTGATGCTGCGAGTGGTACTAGCTGTATTCGTTAAAGTGACAGCCGGGAAAGTCACAATCCCAGTAGTTGTATTGTAAGTACCGCCATCAGATATACTTACTCCCGTTAAACCAGCAATGATGCTGTCAGTAATTGTCACATTATCGGCTGTACTCGGCCCAATGTTTCGTGTAGAAATGGTGTAACTTACTATCGAACCAGCAACAGCATTTGTAATACCGCTTTTGGTGGTAATCACATCCGCACTAGGTGTCAAAGTCGTAGTCACAACAGCACCGACTGCCGTGCCATCATTGTTACTGGAAGTAGGGTCTGGGGTACTTGAGGTACTTCTGGCGGTGTTACTGACGCTGCCGCTGGCGGGTGCGATGAAGCTAATGCTGCGAGTGGTACTGGTTGTATTAGTTAAGCTCACAGGTGGGAATGCCACAATCCCAGTAGTTGCATTGTAAGTGCCGCTATCAGATAAAACTATTCCTGTTAAACCGGGAATAATACTGTCAGTAATTGTGACATTTTCGGCTGTACTCGGTCCGATATTGCGTGTTGTAATTGTATAACTTACTGTCGAACCAGCAGCCGCGTTTGTGATACCACTTTTGGTAGTAATCACATCAGCACTAGGTGTCAAAGTTGTAGTAACCCCAGCGCCAGGAGCAGTACCATCATTGTTGCTGGGAGTAGGGTCTACGGTACTGGATGTGCTTCTAGCGGTGTTACTAATGTTCCCGATGGCAGGTGCGATAAAGCTAATACTGCGAGTGGTACTGGCTGTATTAGTTAAGCTCACAGGTGGGAATGTCACAATCCCAGTAGTTGCATTGTAAGTACCACTATCGGATAAAACTATTCCTGTCAAACCGGGAATAATGCTGTCAGTAATTGTAACATTCTCTGCTGTACTCGGCCCGATGTTTTGTGTTGTAATTGTATAACTTACTGTCGAACCCGCAGCCGCATTTGTGATACCAGTTTTCGTAGTAATCACATCAGCACTAGGTGTCAAAGTCGTAGTCACAACAGCACCGGGTTCTGTCCCATCATTGTTACCCAGAGTAGGGTCTAGGGTACTGGATGTGCTTCTAGCAGTGTTGCTGACGCTGATATTTGCGGGTGCAATGAAGCTGATGCTGCGGGTGGTGGCGACTGTATTCGCTAAGGTGACAGCCGGGAAAGTCACAATCCCAGTAGTTGCATTGTAAGTACCGCTATCAGATATACTTACTCCCGTTAAACCAGGAATAATGCTATCAGTAATTGTGACGTTATCTGCGGTGTCCGGCCCGTTGTTTTGTGTAGTAATGGTGTAACTAACTGTGCGACCAGCAGTTGCCGTAGCAGCCCCGCTTTTTTTTGTAATAACATCAGCAAGAGGGGCGTTAGTAATTGTTGTTGGGACTTGAGAGATTGGTTGGGAACTATTGTTATTAGTCAGGTCAGGGTCGAAAGTGCTGGAACTGCTATAAGCAGTGTTAATTAAGGCAGTGCCGAGTATTGCCGGAACTGTGACGGTGATGGTGCGGGTGACGCTAGCTGTGTTAGCCAGAGTCGGAATCACTGGCCAAATAACAGTCCGAGTTGTGGGGTTGAAAGTACCGCCATTGTCAGCGCTGAGGAAAGTTAATCCTGCGGGTAAGGGGTCTTGAATTAGGACATTTTCGGCGGTGCTGGGCCCGTTATTAGTGGAGGTAATAGTGTAGGTAATCGTGCCACCTGGCTTGGCAAACTGCGGGCCTTTTTTAACAATGGAAACGTCGGCTACGAGTATAGGTGGATCGATAGTTTCGACCAGGATATTGTTAATTTCATGAACATTTGTATTTCCCCCTGTCGAAGCAGCAAATCCAAATTTAAAAGTAGGTGGCACGGATCCATTTACTAATGCCAAATTTGGGATGTCAATCAGTGTTTCGGCCGGACCGAATATGTTGTCATTATTCAAGTCAAAGGCAACTGAAAGACGGTTAGGTGTTGCTGAAGTCGCCGGGAACAATGTAATTTGGAGGCTTTTTTTAGTATTGGCAGCAGTCCGAGTTGTTGCAGTTGTATTATCTATCCCACCGGGAACCAAAGCGTTAGTTAAAAAATTATAATTTGTACTTTCGCTGCCTCTGATTGCTACTGCATCCGGTAGAAATCCTCCCTGCCCTGGTGGATTTATACGCCCTGCATTGTTATTGGAAAAATTGCCAAATTCGTCTAATCCAACACCTAAATAACCTCCTAAAATACCAGGTGCACCTGAAGTAGTATTCTGAGCATAGCCCAGAGAGCCACCAAAGCCTCCCGCTCTTGTTGGCGTAGCCGTTCCGTCAATGAGGAAAAAACTAATGCCATCGGCACCAAGTAAAGCGCCATTCCCATCAGTCATAGTACCTCTATTATAGGCAAAGAAATCAAAGGTAACTCTCAAACCCCCAGTGGCAGCGATGGGGTTATTGTAGATGAGAAAAGCTGCTTGGCCAAAGGTTTGTGCTGCTTGGTTAAAGATGTTTGATGTTAATTGCAAAGCGCCTGAGCCACCTGGATCGTTACTCCCTAAATTGGGAAGAACACCACTGGTGTTGGCGGCACCTGCGGTTAAGCCTGGGTTAGTTGTAATGGTGTTGCCAACTCCATAAATCCAAGGCCCGATTACTGTTGTTTTTTTGAAATCTTCAGTTACTAAGGTCGCTAGGACTGATGTGTAGCTTTCTAATCCTGATTTTTCAAAGGCTAATTCGACATTTATTTGCCCTGTGGTAATTTCTAATTTCCAGTCGCCTCCTAGTGCTGCACTTCCTGTTAGGTTGTTGGAAGCGGCAATATTTGCGCCGGTTATTTCACTGATTTTTTGTATGAATTTAATTCCGGCTGATCCGGCGGCTATGTTACAGCCATACAGTAGAATGCTCCCGGATTCCCTAAGTGCTTTTCCCCACTGCTGTAATTGGCTTCTGTAGGTTTCTAGGTTATCAATATTCAGTTCTGTTGAGCCAATTTTTACTGCTGCTTCTTGGCCGTGAGAGACGATATGAATGCTGTTTAGATTGCTGCGCTTGCTTAGGATTTCGGTGATTTGTTCGATCGCATTTCCGATTTGATCGATCGCAATTACTTCAAATCCCGCTTTAACTCCGCTGACTAATTCTTGGTAATTGTCTACTTTTGAGTCAACAATCACTAAATCATTCTGCGGTTTTGATAGCGATTGAAAGCTGGGATTTCCCAATGGAGTGTTACTAATAAGCTTTTCAAAGTTACGTGTTTTTACGGTAGACATACTTTACTTTTTGGTAGATGTTATTCGCGATCGACTTAATTGTCATGATTAAGCTAACCGATCTTAGAAAAATCGCCAAATATTAAGTTATTAATTTTTATAATAATTTTTATTCAAAAATAATAAAACCGTGTTTTCTCTGATTTAATTTGACAACATAATTAATATTTATACAGGTAATGATCATTAATTATATAGTTATATAAAATTGTAGGGAAAATAACTTATGAAGCCAATAACACAGCAACTTAAAAAATACAAATAAAAACTACAAAAATTAACAAAAACAAACAGAGCCCCGACTTCTTGAAGAAGTCGGGGCTCTCAAACAACGTTCTAGGCGTCAATATCTAGTTCTCTAACTAAAAAAGCCCATTCATCAGCCAATTCTTCAATCACTTTCGCAGTAGGTTTGCCAGCGCCATGTCCCGCCTTAGTCTCAATCCGAATTAACACCGGATTTTCCCCAGCGTGCATTTCTTGCAAAGCAGAAGCAAACTTGAAGCTGTGGGCCGGAACTACGCGATCGTCATGATCCGCCGTTGTAATCATTGTAGCTGGATAAGTCGTTCCTGGTTTGAGATTGTGCAGGGGAGAATAGCCGTAAATTGTAGGAAATTCTGCGGCATTTTCGGGAGAACCATATTCCGAAGTCCAGGCCCAACCAATGGTAAACTTGTGGAAGCGCAACATATCCATCACACCGACAGCGGGCAGTGCTGCGCCGAACAACTCAGGTCGCTGAGTCATGCAAGCTCCCACTAATAAGCCGCCATTGCTACCACCTGCGATCGCCAATTTAGCAGACTGAGTGTATTTATTTGCGATTAACCATTCCGCCGCACTGATAAAGTCATCAAACACATTTTGTTTGTTCAACTTTGTCCCTGCTTGGTGCCATGCTTCGCCGTACTCGCCACCACCGCGCAAACAGGCTGTGACACAAACTCCGCCCATCTCCAGCCACACGACTCTGCTAACCGAAAAACTCGGAGTTAGCGATATCCCAAAACCGCCATAGGCATAAAGATAAGTGGGGTTATTGCCATCTAGCTGCAAACCTTTTTTGTGAGTGATAAACATCGGTACTTGTGTACCATCTTTGCTGGGATAAAATACTTGTTTTGTCTCGTAATCATCCGGGTTGAAATCCACCTTTGGCTGACGATAAATCTTGCTTTCATCTGTCACCATATTGTAGCTATAAATGGTGTTTGGTGCAGTGAAACTGGTGTAAGCATAAAAAGTTTCAGTTTCATGCCGCTTACCACCAAATCCTCCCGCTGAACCGATTCCTGGCAAGGCTATTTGTCGCACGAAAGAGCCATCTAAATTGAAGATTTTAAGTTGGGTATAGGCATCTTTCAGGTAAGAAGTGACAAATTGATTGTTGAGGATGCCAATACCTCCCAGGGTTTCGGCTGCTTCAGGGATAATTTCTGTGAAGCGCCCCTGACTGTCATCACCAGTTAGGGATGAGGGAGCAGGGTTGTTGATGTCGATCGCAATTACGCGGCCCAGCGGTGCATTCAAGTCGGTTTGAAACCAGAAAACAGAGCCTTCATTGTCGATTAAATTGTACTCAGCCTCAAATTCGCTAATTAGTTCTATGACTGCGGATTCTGGTGCAGTTAAATCCTTGTAAAAAATCAGGTTTTTTGTTTCAGTTCCCTGCCAAACTGATATAATTAAGTAGTTGCCATCTTCAGTAACGCCACCACTAAATCCCCATTCTTTTTGGTCTGGGCGATCGTAAATTAAGACATCTTCAGATTGGGCTGTTCCCAGACGGTGGTAAAACAGTTTTTGGTAATAGTTAACATCTTCATGTTTACTTTTTTCGTTGGGTTCATCGTAGCGACTGTAAAAGAATCCTTTACCGTCGTGAGTCCAAGCTGCGCCGGAGAATTTCACCCACTTTAAATGGTCGGATAAATCTACACCTGTTTCAACATCACGGACTTTCCATTCCTGCCAATCCGAACCGGAAGCTGACAACCCGTAAGCCATATATTTGCCATCTTCGCTGATAGCTATGCCACCCAAAGCAACGGTTCCATCTTCTGAGAGTGTGTTCGGGTCAATCAATACTTTGGGTTCGCCATCTAGGGATGTCAAAGTGTAGAGTATGGATTGGTTTTGTAGACCGTTATTCTTGTAGTAAAAATAGCGTTCGCCTTCTTTGAAAGGTATGCCATATTTTTCGTAATCCCAAAGCTGAGTCAGTCGCTGTTTGATTTTTTCCCGTGCCGGAATTTCGTTGAGGTAGCCGAAGGTGACAGCGTTTTGAGCTTCCACCCAAGCTTGGGTTTCCTCTGAGTCGGGGTTTTCTAGCCATCTGTAGGGGTCGGATACTGGGATGCCGTGGTAATCGTCGGTTTGGTCGATTTTGCGGGTTGTGGGGTAGCTGAAAGCGCGATCGGATTTAGCCATGATTTTTCACTCTCGGTAACTTTGCTTAGTTTAACCTTTCGCGGTGGCGATCTGAATTGTCAAGCGAAGAATTGATAGCTAGATTAGAAAATCCTTCCCTTTAAGCTAAAATTGTGAGGTGGGTGTCCCGCCCGCCTGAAAACACAATTTAGATGCGGGACAACTTATATCAATTCCGGTTGCACTCAGACATGATATTGAGGACACGGCAGTGCCGTTTCCCTACAATTAATCGGGGTTGGGAAACGGCACTGCCGTGTCCTGATATCGGGTAATATTAATTTCGATGCTGTACCGGATTTAATATTATAACTAATCTAACTCTCTCCTTCCTTCCAAAGCGCGCGCTAAAGTCACCTCATCAGCATATTCCAAATCTCCCCCCATCGGCAAACCAAAAGCAATTCGCGTCACCCGTGTAAAAGGTTTCAATAAACGGCCAACATAAAGCGTAGTAGTCTCACCTTCCACACTCGGACTAATCGCGATAATTACTTCATCAATTTTTTGCTGACTGACGCGCCTGACTAATGGTTGAATGTTCAATTGTTCCGGGCCAATTCCATCCATCGGCGAGATAACACCGCCGACAACATGATATTTCCCTCTGTACTCCCGCGTTTTTTCCAATGCAATGACATCGCGGGATTCGGAGACCACACAAATGGTAGAATTGTCGCGATTGGGATTGGCACAAATTTCGCAAACAGGTTCAGCCGATAGGTGAAAGCATACTTGACAAAAACCTACTTGCTGTTTGGCATCTATCAAGGATTGAGCGAGAATTTGCACTTCTTCGTGGGGGCGTTTTAAAATATGCAAAGCGAGTCGCTGGGCACTTTTGGGACCGATGCCCGGTAAGCGCTGTAATTGTTCAATCAAACGGGCTAATGGTCTAGTATACATAAACTCGGCGGTAATTGGTAATATCGTTTCTGGTTGATTTGCGATCGGATAATTTGCGATCTCATAGGGTCGGATTCATCAATAATATCTAACAAGTACCAACAATCTCAATAAACCTGTCCTCACTCACTCACTGTTTCAATCCAGATAAATACTAAAGAGTTACGGAATTGAGATTAAGCGCGATCGCATTTAATTAACAAATAGCCGAAGCAGGCACAATTTCGCGGAGTGGCATCAATTACACAATTCATTTAGGATCGCTATAATAAAGTTTAGTTTTCGCAGTCAGAATTTCTCAAATAGAATTAGGAACAATATGACAGCGCAGCCACTCAGTAAATTCATCGCGGGCGATCGCACTTGATGCCGCTTATAAGATAATTTGTTCTTGTTCTTCCACAGGTGCAGAAATCTCAAAGCCATTCACAACTAGAAAGACTTCCATTGCTGCGTGACCGATGCGTTTGTTACCATCTAAGAAAGGATGATTTTTAATCAAAGCAAATCCAATAGCTGAAGCTTTTTCGATGATAGTTGGGTAAAGTTCCTGCCCGCCAAACGTCATGCGCGGCTGAGCTAAAGCTGACTCTAAGGCTCCTAAATTAGCGACGCCAAATGCTCCGCCAGACTGCTCGATAATGCGCTGATAAAGTTCTAAAACTTCGGTTAAAGTTAGATAGCGCATTAGGCGAGTTTTTGGTAGAGTTCAGCATTTTTTTTGAGGACATATTCCATAGCGTTATGGAAGGATGCTTCTGGTGGTGCGAGTAAGTTTTCAGCACCGGCAAGCAGTAATGCTTCTAGGGAAACGCCGAGGCGATTGGCGGTTTCTTGGAGCTTGTGCAGGCGATCGTCTGGAATGGTGATGATAATGGTTTGCATTCTGTTTGTGGTTTTGACGATACTCTGAGTGTAGCACATCAACTGTCTGAGCAGGAGTTATGGTTTTTGAAAGAGCGACACTTTTGGACATTAAGGGCGATCGCAGGCGACACGCTTTATTTGATCGGTTTAATTTCGGCTATTGGCCGATCGTCTTGCAAGAGTACCAAGATATTCCCATCTTGGATGAGTTTAATAAAGCTCGACAGATCCCTCTGAACTTCATCAATATTAATATCGATCGCAGTTGCACCGGAAATAACTGACTCAGCATGGGAAGATAAAGGAGGGGATTCATTAGCAACTATTTCGCGCAGCAAATGCGTACATAAATCCCGATTTTGAGAATGGGTAGAATGTAACATCTGGCTATATAAATTCCGGGATAAATCCTGATTGAGAATTCCATAAAGTAGAATCATTGTCCATTCTTTAGCATTAACAATCATCCGGTCTATGGTATCAATAAACGCCTGCAACTGGTCTTTTAGCTCAAAAGACTCTAGAAAATGAATCAGACCATACATGACTTCATGTTGTTCGCATCTGTCATCGAAAACTAGATAAAGTGCTGGCAAATATTCGCTATTAGGATGTAGGGGAAGTTCGGCTAAAGTCAAGTCAAAACTGATTACTTCCTCATCAGAGCGCATGAATTTATTAGCATTTAATGTTTCTATTAATTGAGTAACGTTCATCTTATGTCTCCCACTTTATCAAAAGTACCCGACCATGCCACTGAAAAAGGGTTCGCTATTTTCATTAAATCATGGAAGATTACTTTTGGTGAATGGGAGGCGATCGCACTTTTGGACGTGAAGGGCGATCGCACTTAATTAGAAGTAGAGTATAAAATATGGTATAATCTCAAAAATAGTAATATTTTCAGGAACCTGCGAGGTGTGAACCTGATGGAAAGAACCTACAAAATTTCTGGGCTAAATGCTACTTTCTCATATCCCATTTGGGAAACAGCAGAGATAGAAGTAACTTTTTTAGAGCTGGCAGAACAATGGCGGCGCGAGACAGGTATGATGTCCTTAGTTACTAAAATGTCAATGCACCCAGCATACCAAAGAATTATCGGTATGGGTCAAGCTGTTGTTCCCCTAATTCTGCGAGAATTAGAGCAAGAACCGGATCATTGGTTTTGGGCATTGCAAGCGATTACAGGTGCTAATCCTGTTAAATCGGAACAGCGTGGCAGGCTCAAACAAATGGCACAGGCATGGATAGAGTGGGGGAGAGAAAATGGCTATAGATGGCAAGCTGGAACAGTATAAAGAAGATGAATTTCCTCACCTAGCTGCTACAGGATATCGCATCACTAGCCCAGCAACACGCACTTATAATTGTTTTGCTTGGGCTGCTGGTGAAGATGATCGTTGGTGGAATCCTCTAGAACCAAACAGTCCCTATTATTGGCCTGATGGTGTGCCAGCGGAACTAACTATCGCTGCTTTTATTCAAGCTTATCAAACGCTGGGATACGAACCTTGTAAAAGTTCTGACTTTGAATTAGGCTTTGAGAAAATAGCAATATATGCTACTTCTGACGGGGAAACAACGCACGCCGCTAGACAATTACTTAATGGCAAGTGGACGAGTAAATTGGGACGTTGGGAAGATATTGAGCATGAACTAGAGGGGTTAACAAGTGAGATGTACGGTTCTGTGAAGCAAATTTTAAAGCGATCTATTTGAGCCAGTAGTTTTGATTGTTGGTATTGCTACAATAAGGGCGATCGCCCTTGAGGACATGAAGGGCGATCGCTCTTATTAGTTTACAAAATATCGATCGGCTACGAAACGATCAAATTACTTGCAGTCAAAGGAGAGTCAGAAAAAACAGTAAGTTGACCGCCGGAACCAAAAGTAATTTTACCAGTGCTGTTTAGCTGGCTTAAAACTGTACTTGCAGTTAACCCCGAACCCCGAATTTGAATCACATCGTTCTCCGCGACAGAGAAGGAATAAATGACATCTTGTCCGATTAATACATCTTGAGTGATATTAAAAACGAAATAGTCCTGACCAGCACCACCAATCAAGCTATCATTACCGACACCACCTTCAAGAAAATCATTGCCATCACCGCCAAAGAGCACATCATTACCTTCATTGCCGAGTAGGTTATCGTTACCAATACCACCAATCAAGCTGTCATTACCGACACCACCGTCAAAAAAGTCATTGCCATCACCGCCAAACAGCAAATCATTACCTTCATAGCCGAATAGGTTATCATCTCCACCTAAAAGATCGATCGTATCATTACCATCAGTACCAAAAAAACTGTCACGATTCTGGGTGGCGATCGGTGGTTTTATTTGTGGGACATAACCAGCAAGGCTAGGAATTTGATAACCTTTATCCGCCAAAACTGCTAAATCTGCTCTTGTTGGGAAGCGTCCACCAGCACTTGGTGACATAACTGGTGATTGACCATCTATTCGGAAATTTTCATCAATGTGAGGATTACCACCTGGCATAAATGGAATCGGATTACCACCATTAACATTGAGGGAGTTAGGACCTGTTCCCTGGGTGCCAGGATAGAAACCTAGCGAGTGACCAATTTCGTGTACGGCAACACCAATGAAATCAGCTTGAGTTACTGGAATATCGCTAACAGTTGTAGGTGTTGGGTCAAAGAACCAGTTAATAGCTGAGTTAAAAGAGATGCTGCCAAAAATGTCGGCCAGTGGTCTTGCTTGTCGAATGCTGTCATATCGAATTGTTAGACCAGAAGCCAGTTGTCCTGCTGCGTTTGAGTTTGGAATACTAAACACTGGTGATTGACCGCCAACAAACAGAACCATATCATCAATTTGGGAATCAAAGATAACGTTTTGTGGTTGTCCCGTAATTGGATGGCTTATTGTCCCAGATATCCCAATAGGTGGATTTGGAAACTCGTTTTTAATGACATCTTGCCAGATTTTCCCTGCTGCTTCCAGCGCTGCTTTGCGACTAGGATCGGTAAAGAAACCAGTGGTATCGTAACGATAGTCAAACTTGATACTAAATCCGTTAGGTACTGGCGGAGTAGGCAGTTGTGGTATCACTGGTGGGGTAGGTGACACAGGTGTTGGTGTTGTCACCACAGGTGTGGGGGTTGTCACCACAGGTGTTGGAGTTGTCACCACAGGTGTTGGAGTCGTCACCACAGGTGTTGGAGTCGTCACCACAGGTGTTGGAGTTGTGACAGGTGTCGGAGTTGTGACAGGTGTCGGAGTTGTTGCAGGCGTCGGCGTCGTCAAAAGCTTCGGCGTCACACTCACAACCCCGCTAGCATCAGCGATAGTCAATCTGTTCTCACCCTGCAACACGGCCAAATAATTGCCTGTCACGTCATCCTGAATAATCGTGTAGCCAGCATTAATTCCTGTGCCAACATAAATCTTCAGGTCATCAAAGGCAACATCGTTCTTTAACTTAATTACATCCTCACCCTCTGTATAATCAACAATCAAGTCAGCATCCGACAACTGAGGGCCCCCAGTATTTTTGCCCATAAAAAAAGTGTCGTTACCATTCCCCCCAGTTAATGTATCTGCTCCCTTGTCGCCATAGAGAATGTCATCCCCGAAGTTGCCTAACAAGCTGTCATTATCTTTGCCGCCGTGCAAAACATCATTGCCTTTACCGCCGTTAAGGGTATCATTCCCTTCGTTGCCGTACAGCAAGTTATCGCCAGAGTCAGCAAAGAGTTGATCCTCTCCTTTGCCGCCGTAAACAGTATCGTTACCTTTGCCGCCGTAAACAGTATCATTACCTTCGTTACCGTATAGCTTGTCATCTCCTTGCTTGCCGTAAATTAAGTCGTTTCCATCACGGCCAAATACTAAGTCAGAGCCTTGTTGTCCAGATATTAAGTCTGCATCGGGAGTGCCATTGAGAGTATCGTCAGCCAACGTTCCATTAATGTTCATGTTGCAATCTCAGTGTGAATATTAGATTTATGCCTGTTCGAGCTAAAAGTCTTTCTCCATCTCTGAAAAAATGACTTGCTAGCCTGTATTTTTAGATCGGACGATCCCTAACTTTTATGCGAAGTCAGGGATTTGCGATCTAAGCAAAAGTCCTGCATAGCAAAGCTTTCGCAGCGATTGCACTGCTTCCCAAGAAGGCCTGCTACAGCCTCCTACTTATATATCTGGGCCACATCCACAAAATTATGCAAAACCCAGAAAATAAATTAAAAAAATTACCAGCAGTACCCGAAACTAGAGTCAAAGCGAGAAATTTACCAAAATTCAGCCTTACTCCCCTGTCGGATCGCTAACTGTAGTCAGTAATCACTCAAAAGCCCTGCCACAAACTTTTTACGTGTAAATTGCACCACTTACACTTGAGCTTTCAAGTATATTAAGCTAAATAAAGCTGGTCGTATACTGATATACATCAGGAATTATGTTAGAATCCCATCAGGAACTTCACACACACCTATTTATGGCATCCACAAACGATCGCTTCGTCGAAGCAGAAAGCCGCTGGGACTTAAAAACTCTGTACGCAGACTTGGCCGCCGTTAAGGGAAAGCCTCTCACCCCCGTAGAAAAGCTCCACCTGCGGGGGTTGCTTTGTGGCAACAGTCCCGCTGAAATCGCCGAAAAGCTGCAAAAGAATCCCAAAGGTGTGGAAACTGACCTGTGTGCGACTATTTATAGATACGTTAAAGGCTTTGTGGGTAAAGGGATTGAAAAGATCGAAAACTGGAGAAATATTGCTGAATGGCTTGAGGATGCTGGATATAAAACTAAGCCACCTGCTAAATTCCCTCTTCCAGACGGTTTATCAGAAAATAGTAAAGTTAGCGTAACTAATATAACTTTTGAAAACAATCAAATAAAAATTGGTGTATACCTACAAATAACTGTACCGCTACCTTCAGAAATCTCAATAGAAAATCTAGACATCAACGATAACAACGCTAACTGAAATTTTGCCGCCATTCAACTGATTGGTTAGGTGAAGTGATTAAGATCAGGAAGCGCGATCGCGCATCATACTATTATTCAATGAAAGTGTCAGTGATTTTGATAGTGCGCGTGTAGCCAGAAACCGGGTTTTTACCATAGACTTGGTGAGAGTGCGAAGATTCGGAAAAAAACCCGGTTTCTTTGGTTGTGCGAGTGTCCTGAAACCTCGGTTAGCTTCATAGTCCAACCGGGGTTTCAACCCCTATCTCATAGCGAAAGTCCTCTTTAGAGGACTAAAGAGTTTTTGATTTTTATCTCAGCTTTTCAGTCGGTTTCAACCGACTTTCGCTATTAGCCAGGGGTTTCAACCCCTGGCAGGTTTGTGCGACACCACCGATAGACATCGATAAGTAAATCTCATTTTCTGGGACAGATAGTACGAGAAATCCCTCTCTATTATTCTCCCATTTCAAGTTGTTTTTAATCTGACCAATGCACTCACTAACATTTTGTTCGTATAGACTATCTATGCGATCGCAATGCCATTCAAATACCACAACCCATTGAGGTTGTTCAGTCAGAATCAACTTGAGAAAATCATCAAAACTTTTGCCTTCCCAACCTATCTCCTCACCATTTACCTCGGATTCTAACAAGTCCAATCCTTTCCCTTGCACCGAAAAATTCACCCATTGCAGATTTTCGTAAACGGGGGGTAAGCGCTTGATTATATGGGCGGGAATTTCCCGCTCTACTAATTTTATATATTTGCCCCAAACGTAATACTTTTCACCTTGGGGATATTCTACGCCACCCCAAGTAAAAGTTTCCTGATGAACTTCTAAATAATCAAGAGTTTGTCTTGTCGAAAGTAATATTTCAAAACAAGCATCCATAATTTCTCCTTTAGTTAATCAACTTCTCTGCGATACCACCAAAATTGTTGCGTCCCACATTCCCATCTTTTCTGTTCCCAATTGTAGCGGAATTCGTGGATATGCGGGTTGGAATGATCTGATGGGCGATTATGATCCGTCCAATCTACTCTACCCCAGGGAACATCGCAGCCATTAGCTTTTGGCCAAGTTGATAAGGGAAAGGTTGCTGACTGGCGGTAACAAATATTATCACTTCCATCTCTTTTTCCAAGTGTTGTATGGGATTGTCCTTCTGCTTGTGGATCTGGTAAGGGGATATCCTCTCCCTGTATTGTTTGCTGTGTAAGAGAGAATTGTGGTATATAATACTCGCGATTGGTTGACAGAATATTCTCCTTTTAGCTAATCGATATCCTAACGTAAAACCAATAAAAAAACAACTGGTAATTAATTCTAGCTTAAAATAACACGATCGCGGACGCAGAAACTTAACTTCATTATATTTGCCATTGTACGATCGCTGGATAGTCTATGATAATTCTAGAGCTACTATCCGATTTAGATTTTGGCGATCGATTATGACCATCAAAGAACAACTTCTCCAAACCATTGAAACACTGCCTGATGACTTGCTCGCAGCAACCCTGAAATTCGTCCAAACCCTTCAGCATCCCATTCACAAAACTCCCGGAATTTGTGGCGGTGCAGCCCGAATTCGCGATACCAGCATTCCCGTCTGGACGATTGTTGCCTACCAACAACAGGGCGCAAATGAATCCGAACTTCTCTATAATTATCCAGGACTCACCCTTCAAGATTTGCAAGCGGTGACGAACTATTACGAAAGCAATCGAGAAGAAATCGAGCTGTGGCTTGCTGAAAATGAATACCAGAAATGGCAATTAGAATCTGCCGTGACGATAAAATCGTGACTTTAACTGCTGCTGAGATTCCACCGCTATCGAATAATGACACTGTATAATTACAATTCCCATCCTCTATTGTGCTAGGATTAGATTAGAGCGTCAGTAACTAAAAAAAATGGCAACAATTACCCTTCAAATTCCCGACGAACTGGCACTGCGGCTAGATCCTCTCAAAGATGAGTTACCACAGATTTTGATGCTGGGATTGAGGGAAGTCGAAGCTAATCCTTCAAACGGATTTTCTGGACTCACGCAAATCTTAGAATTTATAGCAAGTTTACCATCGCCACAAGAAATATTAGCCCTGCGTTTATCCGAGGCTCTTCAAGCTGAAATCGATACTTTATTAGATAAAAACCGCACGGAAGGACTCACGCCGATCGAGCAGCGCCTGTGGCAGCAATACGAATTTGTCGAACATTTAGTACGCATTGCTAAAGCGCAAGCCCTACTGAAACTGAGCGAGGTAGCATGAGTAAAACCTACGTTTCAGCTAGTCTGCGACGAATGGTATGCGATCGCGCCAATGGATATTGCGAATATTGTTTAATCCCAGAAGCACTCGCCCTCTCGTCTCATCAAATAGATCATATCATTGCAGAAAAACACAGCGGCGAAACAGTGGAAAGTAATCTGGCTTTGTCTTGCTCAATTTGTAACAAAAATAAAGGAAGTGACATTGCCTCGATCGATCCAGAAACAGGTGAAGTGGTTCGACTTTACAATCCTCGAAAAGATTGCTGGGAAGACAATTTTCAAATTCAAACTGAAAGTGGTACAATCCAACCTCTAACTGCGATCGGTCGAGTCACTGTGCGTTTATTGCAGGTTAATCGTACACAATGTTTGACCGAACGTAAGCTATCGATTAAAATTCGATACTAACTAAAATTTTGCCACTATTCAACTGATTGATAAAAGGAATTCCACATACCTAATTTATCTCAGAAACGCTATATCGCCTCGGCGTATAAACCCAAACATCTCCATATTTGCGCGGGATAATCCGAGTCTGACTCGAACCAACAATCACCAAAGTTCTCATATCCGCATCTTCCGGCTGGAATTCACCCAGCGTACAAACACGCACCGATTGTCCAATTCTGCCGAGGTTTCTTCCTAGGATAACCGGCGTTTCAACCGATCGCACTTGCAACAAAATCTCGATCGCCCTAGGCAATTGCCAAGTCCGTTGTTTCGAGATCGGATTGTAGAATGCAATGACTAAATCCGCAGTCGCAGCCGCAGCAATCCGCCCTTCAATCACCTCCCAAGGCTTCAGAATATCCGAAAGCGAAATCACACAAAAATCGTGTCCGAGAGGTGCTCCGATCGCAGCAGCGGCCGCCTGCATCGCCGAAATGCCCGGTGCAACCCGAATATCGATGCCATCCCACTCTGGTTTCCCGTCAAACTCGATCGCCTCAAACACCGCAGCAGCCATCGCAAAAATCCCCGGATCTCCCGACGAAACCACCGCCACAGACTTTCCCGATGCTGCTAAATCTAAGGCAAAACGCGCGCGATCGATCTCCTCACGATTGTCCGAATCGTGGCGTTGCTGCCCTTCCCGCAGAGTTCCAGCCAAATCGAGATAAAACTTGTAACCCACCCAATCCGTCGCCTCGCGCAGAATTTCCTTAACTTCCGGGGACATCCACGCTGCACCGCCGGGCCCAGTACCCACGATCGCCAATTTGCCGCGACTAACTCCGATCGCACTCACATCAAGGGGTTCCGGTGCAAGGGCGATGGCGCAACTGAGTTGATTGGCGCGATCGTACTCAACTAACTGACTATTTTCACCTGCTGCTGTCAAGGCAATTTGTGCCGCCGTGACATCGAAATTGGCATTATATTGTATTAGTTTAGCAGAGTCGAATTCGACAAGTTCGGGGAGATTGAAAAAACGGACGGGGGCTTTGAAAAAATGTGCGATCGCCTCAAGCGCTGGATTTCCCATCTCATGTTTTAATGCAAAAAATCCGGCAATAGAATCTCGTGCTAAACCGGATTTCCCCAAGGCTTGCTGCACGAATAAAATAGCGATTTCTGGCTCAATATTTGATAGTTGTGCGAGGGCGAATGTCGCAATTTTCGGATGGTAAACCAGACATTCTGGTGTTGCTGCTATGGCTTTTTCGGTAATGCGGATCGTCAATTTTGCATCAGGGGCGATGGGTAAATTACTCTCTGAAAGCCAGTTTGCTGCGCCTTCAATGCGTACTTTCGCCCCTGCGAGCAAATTGGAAATAAAAGTTTTGGCATCCTCTGGATTTGCTAAATAATAGCCTTGGGGAGGACTCAGCAGCGCGGTGCGAAATCGGATATCTCCCGTAGTGGTGATTGCAGGTTCCACGCCGAGGGCTTTGGCAATTTCTCTCGCCAAGTCATTCACCCCGTGCAAACCGCCCAACAGAGGTACTACAGCACTTCCATCTTCTGCTACGGCTAAAACTGGCGGTTCGGCACGTTTGTCTGACAGCAGTGGGGCGAGGGTACGGATCAGAATTCCGGCGGCGCAGATGGCGATGATTGGGGTTTCTGTGGCAAACAATTCCCGCAATGTTTCGCCGAAGTTGGTAAAGTTGATGTCTACGTCGGTTGTGCGATCGGTCAAACCGTAAATCTTTGAACTTGGGAAGACTGCGGAAATTTTTTGGGCGATCGGCAGGCTATTTTGGCCTAGGATCACAATTGCGGGAGAAACTCGATTCACGGTTGTCAGTATGGCTGTGTTTTTATTTATTTTATACTAATTTGTCAACGGTCAACCGTCAACCGTCAACGGTCAACCGTCAACTGTCAACCATTAAATACCCCGATCGCTTTCTGGTTTCTTTACGGGAACCGATGGCTGATTTTTGGTAGAATGAAAAGAGCGATCGACCAAATCTCCAAAAGGCACAAACTGTTGTGTAGAAACTTCCTCTCCTGGTTTTGTTCTCAAAACTGTGACTGGCCCGCCACCATCTTGGGCAAAATTAATTAATCTGCTTAAAACTTGACTGGGATTTTTGGCATTTCGTCTATCCAGCGTAAATAAGATATTTTCCGAATTGCAGCGCCCTCTGCCGTTCACATAACAAACAACGGGAAGGTTATTAATCGTACCTGTTGTTAATTGTAAGTTGGTCAAACGTCCGCCGTTATCGGTAACAGCTTTGGTCAATCTATTGGAAACAATTTGACAACGTTGCCAAGGTGTGAATTCGCGACCGAACTCGGTGGATTTCCAAACAATGATTGGATCTGTCGTGACATTTCCCCGTCGCGCAATTGTGACAAAATTTCTACCGGAAGTCACGCATTGAAATGTTGTTGTTGTGTCTCTCAAAGAGTTGGTGATTAGCCGAGTTTGCCCTTGGCCTGCCAATGCAGCAGTACCAGTCAAAACTAAAGCGGATGCTAATAAAGGTGCGATAAATTGTAATTTCATAATAACTCCTTGAGTTCAGTCTGGTAAATTTATGTAGAAAGTCATATTTCTAGGTACACTGCTGTTCAATGTCCCTAGATATTTAGATTCTACTGGTTAACTGTCACATCCGGATGTTTTTTACAGGACAAAGGAATTAGGAGACGGCAATGCCGTTTCCCTACGCCAGATTAATTGTAGGGAAACGGCACGTGCAGTGTCCTCTATATCATTCCTTATTTAGATGCCTCGATTGCTGGGTTGGGCTTTGACGGGCTCTGGCGCTGAATCCAAAGATCGATCGACTAAATCTTGCAAAGAAACGTACTGCTGTTCGGGTTCACCAGTGGGCCCGGTTCTTGAAGTGACTGCTTGTCCAGCCCCATTTTCGGCAAAATTGACCAAACGACTCAGAACTGCACCAGGATTTTTGGCATTTTTGCGATCGAGAGTAAAGAGTGTATTTCCAGAATTGCAGCGTCCACGTCCATTCACAAAACAAACAACTGGTAAGTTATTAATAGTACCTGTAGTTAATAATAAATTGCTCAGACTTCCGCCATTATTAGCAACAGCTTGTGTTAGCCTTGAAGAAACCGTTTGACAGCGCTGGCTGGGAGTGAATTCGCGGCCAAATTCTGTGGTTTGCCACCGAAATATGGGGTCTGTTGTCCGATTTCCGCGCTTGGCGATTGTCGCTAAATTCCGACCTGAACCAACACATCTAAATACTGTGGTCTGGTTAGCAACCAAAGTGGCAGAACGAGCTTGCACTGTGGTTGCAGTGGCGATAGTTCCGGATACTGCGAGTACGGATAACAATACTTGTGCAATCAATTTCGATTTCATGGAAACTCCTCTTTATTTGATTGGCTTGATGAATTTCAGATTTCATCAAATCTCTGTCTGTTGTTATAAACATAATTTTAAATATTGGCAGTCTACCTCACCCATATGGGTGAACTATTCGGGTGAATTGTTATTGTTTTAAATTAGTCTTTTTTTGTCCTGATTTATATTTTTATCTTGTGAATATATTGAACTCACAATTGCTATTTTGCATCTAAAAAGAGTTGATATACTTATTGAATATACGACTTTCAGGACAAAATAGATTTATTCTTTTCAGGTCAGTAGGTGATTGAAACCATATGTTGTCAAACGAAGATGATATAGAGGAGACGGCACTGCCGTCTCCCTACTCAAAATAATATTGTAGGGATACGGCATTGCCGTCTCCTAATTTCGGCAATAATTCCGATGCTACTGGATTTGATATAAGAGATTAAACAGGTAACAAACCTGATAAGATTGGGCAAGCATTATCAATAAAACTAATGAGAAAATTTTTAGGATTAGTTGTGTTCGGGATGATTTTGGCGATCGCCTCTGTAGCAGTTGCCGCTCAACCTTTATTCGTGGCTTATCCTCCTGCTAACCACCAGACTACAGTCGATCGCATTTTTTTGATTGGCACAGCACCACCAGCCGGACAAGTATCGGTAAATGGCAACCCGATCTCCCGCACCACAGCAGGCCATTTCGCCCCCACTTTTCCCCTGCAACTCGGAGAAAATACCTTTACACTGCGTTACCAAAATCAGCAACTCAAAATTAAGGTGACACGCCAGCCGAATCAGCCAGAAATGGCTGTAGGATTGGGTTTTGCGAAAGATTCTCTGACTCCGAAAGTCGATGTGGCGAGTTTACCGGGGGAATATATCTGCTTTGGCGCGATCGCACCGATGAATGCTCAGGTTGCGGTAAAATTGGCAGATGTGACGATTCCTTTAAAAGCGCGATCGCAAGTTCAATTACCAGACAATAAATCTGTATTATTAGGCGAAAACTCCCCGCTCAAAAACGGTGGTAGCGAACAATATCAAGGCTGCGCTAAAACTCCCTCCAACTCTGAGTCCAACTCCCAGCTACCTAGCCGCCAAAAAGTAGATTTGGGAGTGCCTATATTTGAACTAACCATGAATAATCAAACAGTCAGCCAGCAAGGTACTGGCAAGATTTCCATTCTATCTCCTGCTGAATTAGAAATAGCAGAAGTCACAGCCGAAGCTGGTGTTGCTAGAACAGGCGCGAGTACAGATTTTTCTCGGATGACACCGCTACCCAAGGGAACCAAAGCCACAATTATCGGGCGCGAGGGAGAATGGGTTCGACTCGATTACGGTGCTTGGATCAAAGCATTTGAAGTGCGAATTGTCAAGGATACAGTGCCAGTGCGATCACTAATTCGCAGTGTGCGATCGCGTCAAGTTCCCGGCTGGACAGAAGTCTTATTTCCCCTAGAAATACCCATCCCTGTCACCGTGCAAGAAGGAGAACGCAGTTTCACTTTAAATCTGTACAATACCACCGCTCAAACTGACATTATTCGCCTCGATGATGACCCCGTAATTTCACGTTTGACATGGCAACAAATATCACCATTGCAAGTACAATACACTTTTGATCTCAAATCAGTTCAACAGTGGGGCTACAAATTGAGATATGATGGCACAACCCTAGTGCTGTCTTTAAAACATCCCCCTGTTAAAGCAGGTAAGATGCCAATTTCACAGGACAAGCCGCTGTCAGGAATTAAAATACTGTTAGATCCGGGACATGGCGGGCCACAGGATTCAGGAGGTGTCGGGCCGACTGGATATCGCGAAAAAACAGTCGCTTTAATCATGTCAAAATTAGTGCAGTCGGAGTTGGTGAATCGGGGTGCAAATGTGGTAATGACGCGGGTGGAAGATGTCGATTTGGATTTATTACCCAGAGTGGAAATGATTCAAAAAGCAGAACCTGCGATCGCAATTTCCATCCACTACAACGCTTTACCCGATAACGGCGATGCGATTAATACTAAAGGCGTTGGCGCTTTTTGGTTTCACCCACAAGCCCACAGTTTAGCAATATTCTTGCAAAATTATCTAATTTCCAAATTGAACCGTCCGACCTATGGTGTATTCTGGAACAATCTAGCACTCACTCGTCCTACCGTTGCTCCATCTGTTTTAATGGAATTAGGATTTATGATTAATCCTGATGAATTTGAATGGATTGTGAATCCGACAGAACAGAAAAAGCTAGCAAAGGCGATAGCCCAAGGTATTACCGAATGGTTTGCCTCGGTTAAATAAAAGTTGAATCACAATCAGGACTCTAGTCTTACCAATACCAGGAGATCAAGTAAATGCTAAGTTTCAGTCAATCAAAAGCGTTTTTCATTGCAGCCGTACTTGCAAGTTTCGGCTTCTCACTTTATAGCTTTCCAGTCTTCGGAAAAGAGCAAACTCTTCCACCCGCGAAAGTAGAAGCATTAAAGAAACAAACTGTATGCTCATTTATTAATGTGAAAAGCGGTACTGTTAACGTTCGTAAAGGCCCTGGCGATAAGTATCCAGTTGTTGTTAAACTGAAAAGAGGAGACGGAGTTATGGCTGTTAGCCGACAAGGAAAGTGGGTAAAAATTGCTGCCAGAACTTATGGAACCGCACCCAATGAGACTTTTACAATCCTTGAAGGTTGGGTGAACAATCAATATATTAATGGTTGTTCGGAAGATCAATTTGATAAGTGGCGGAAATAGAAAACTTAGTAGATATCGTTCCCTGAGCGTAGTCGAAGGGCTAGGGTTATTGGTTGGGTATGGGCGGGTCGAAGTGTCGGCTGCTAAGATTGCATTTCGACTGCGCTCAATCACCAAAGCTATAAAACCCTCCCCTACCATCAAATTTCATATACAAATTTTAACGTTATTTTCTGGTAGGGAAACGGCACTGCCGTGTCCTCATTATAATGCTGCGTCCGACCTGAATCAGGAGACGGCATTGCCCATTGGTGTCAAC
>JAYTZD010000400.1:0-3043 GCA_043742065.1 Oscillatoriales bacterium | reverse complement strand
CCCGTTATCTCGTCTGTCATCCCGTGAGTTGCGATCACGTCTGTCACCCTGAATTCCCGAAACTTCCAGCCGATAATCTCCGCCCCTAGCAGCATCTTTTGCTAACACTAACAGTCGATAATCGCCACTACGGGGAATCTGATAGTTAAAAGAACTCTCTTGCGTAAAAGCAACTTGTTTGTTATTCCCATAAAACAGCACCATCACAGGAGTAAAACCACCACGTCTGTTGGTGTCTAAATAAACTTGAATATCATCACCTTCGTTTGCGCTGAAAGTGTATTCTTGACCCCGCAATTCTTCTACTGGAGATCCGGGTGTCCACATATTTCGGAAACGGTAAATGGTAGATGTGCGGCGGATTACTCCGTCAATGCGATCGCCATTTCCGATTTGTTCAGCAACAGCAACCGACGAAATCCCGGTGAGCGCCAATCCTGCAACTAGCACAACGGCGGCAATACTGTTTAAAAAGTTGTGTGTTTTCATGTCAACCTCTTTTGGTAAGTCTTAAAATCTTTTTGCTGTGTTTGCACCGACATTTCTAGATATAATCTATCTTCAATATAGTTTCAACCATCCACCGTCAACATCACCCAACTGGACTATTTAGCCGATCGCCAATCTCCAATTACAGCTACAATTATCCCTCACAAATCAGCAATCCCGAATCAGCGTCGAGAGTAGCCATAATTCCCACTGGTAAAGCAGCATTAACTCCGTCGTGGCCAAAAGGCAAATCTGAAACAATGGGAATATTCAAGTCCCCCAGCCGATCGCGCAAAACCTCCTCTATACTAAAACTCGGAATCTTCGGATCCACCTCGCAGCGACTGAAACGCCCCAAAGCAATCCCCCGCACCCCATTCAAAGCCCCCGCCATCCGCCAAGTCGTCAACATTCGATCGACCCTGTAAGGAGCCTCGGAAACATCCTCAAATGCCAGAATAACCCCCGTTAAATCCGGTAGATAAGGGGTTCCGAGCAAATGAGTCGCCACCGTCAGATTCGCCGGCAACAGCCTCCCCGTAGCCTTTCCACCACCCCATCCTTGACCCAACAAAGGCGGGAGAGGACGACCTTCTATACAGTCAAAAAGACGATGCGCCGACCAATCCGGTTCCGCAGCCAAAGTTGTCACCAGCGGCCCGTGAACGCCCCAAATGCCTAATTTCTCCTGATTCCAGAGCAAAGCAGTGATGTCTGAAAAGCCGATCAGCCATTTTGGGGAATGGGAATCAGTAATTGGGAATGGGGAATCGGGCATGGGGCATGGGGAATCGGTCATAGGGAATTGGGCATTTTTGGGTTCTGCAACTTTCCCTTTTTCCAAAAGTCTAGTGCTGCCGAAACCACCTCGCGCGCAGAGAATACCCCGACAATCCTGGTCATTGAGGGCATCTGCCAACTGTCGGACGCGGTTTTCGTCGGAACCGGCCAAATAGCCCCAGCGATCGTCAAAACCGTCACTTAATTCAACTCGATAGCCGCGAGATTTCCAAATTTCTATACCGCGTTCAAAGTTAGTTAATTCTCGCAAAGTGCCACTAGGGGAAATTACCCTGAGCAAATCTCCTGGTTGCAGAAATTTTATATTAGTCATTTGTTATTTGTTATTTGTTGTTTGTTGTTTGTTGTTTTCTGGCTATTATGGCGGTTCTCAAAAAAGTGAGGTATGCCCGATGAGCGGGTGGAGGAGAAGACGAGCCCTTCGACTACGCGAGCTGGCATCGCAACTTCCTTGCATTATTCCACAGTATCCCTTATAATAACCTTAGACCACTAAAAGAAGTAATCTAAGTCAAGTGCTGAAAGCTGTTAAAGTCCGAATCTACCCTACTGTTGCCCAGCAAGCACACCTTGCTCAGGCTTTCGGTTGTGTTCGTTGGGTCTGGAATCAGTCTTTGGCTACGATGACCGCAACCTATCAAGAGACTGGCAAAGGCGTTACTGCCATGACCATGAAAAAGTCAATACCCCTGTGGAAAACTGACAATGAATGGCTATCTGAGTGTTATTCTCAGTGTCTTCAGCAATCGGTCTTGAATCTAGGTGTAGCCTTTGGCAACTTCTTTGATGGTCGCGCCATGTATCCAACATTCAAAAAACGTCAAGGGAAACAATCTATTCAATACCCTCAAAATGTCAAAGTCTTGAGCAATTGTCAGATTAAATTCCCTGGTAAGTTGAGTACCGTCAATGCTAAAGTTCATCGGGATATTGAGGGTAAAGTCAAAACTGTGACTGTATCTAAAAATCCTGATGGGAGATACTTTGCTTCAATGCTTGTGGATGACGGTATTGAATGCCCAGAAACTAGCTCTGAGGGTAATGTGATTGGCATAGATCTAGGTCTAACAGATTTTGCAGTTACATCAAAAGGTTCTAAGTATCAACATCCAAAAGCTACCAAGAAGCATGAAAAAAATCTAGCTCGTCAGCAAAAAAAGCTGGCTCGTAAAAAAGATAAGACAACCAATAATCGTCGAAAAGCCAAGCTGGCAGTAGCTAAAGTTCACTCAAAAATCAAAAGAGTCCGAGAAGATTTTCTGCACAAACTATCGCGCAAGGTAGTAGACAAAAACCAAGTCATAGTAGTAGAAAATCTAGCAGTCAGAAACATGGTGAAAAACCATTGTCTAGCCAAAGCAATATCTGATGCTGCTTGGGGAATGTTTTGTACTATGCTCAAATATAAAGCAGAGATGGTAGGCAAAGTTTATCTAGAAATAGGTCGATTCTTTGCATCAACTCATCTTTGCTCAAACACTTTGAAGCCACTACCCAAAATGGATCTATCGGTGCGTGAATTCCATTGCCCTCATTGCGGACAAAGGCACGACAGAGACATCAATGCGGCGATAAATATTAAAAATGAAGGCTTGCGCTTATTGACGTTGGGAACCAGCGTTATTGCTCCTGAAGGCTATGTAAGACCAAAACAGTATGGGCGCAAGTCTACTACTGTGGTGGCTGTGGTTGTTGAAGGGAGAAGCCCCCGTCATAGCGGTACGACCCTTGACGGTGGGTAGTTCACTCCAAA
>JAYTZD010000399.1:0-6003 GCA_043742065.1 Oscillatoriales bacterium | reverse complement strand
CCGCAGTCCCCAAAGCTGCTGATACCCAAATAGCGGCCGCAGATGTCAGCCCATGAACCTCTTCTTTGGTTGATTCCTGTTGACATTGCCGCATGATTTCTCCGGCACCCAAAAAGCCAACTCCGGCCGCAATCCCTTGAATTACACGCTCGATCGCATCTCGTCCATTTTCATTTTTACCCATTGCTAATGGGATCAAAACAAACAGTGCAGAACCCATACTTACTAACATATGTGTTCTAAAACCAGCGGGTTTATGTCGCAATTGGCGTTCCCAACCAATAATTCCACCTACTAACAAAGCTAGACATAATCTCAATAGTATGCCTAGCGAATGATCGGGAGATAACAAATTTGTGATGGACAATGTTCTGCTACTAGAAACTGAGTTGAAGATTCCAATATTAGCGCAACACGATGTCCGATCGCAATCTGATGGCCAAATCTTCCTCTGGGCGAATCACAATCACCTCAACGCTTCTCCTTCCCAACAATACTCCAGCTAAAGCGCCGATGCCTGCGCCGCCCAATACTTCCTCAGTTGCGATCGCTCGATCTCCCGTAATCCCGCCCAGGGCCGCTGCTGCTGCCGCACCTAATGCTGCTCCTTGCACGACTGAGCTTCCGCTAGCACCTTTTTGGACTCTTTCGGTTCTAGTAATAATGCCAGAATTACCGTCGATCCGATAGCGTTGGCGACGACTGATAATTAACTCTCTCGCCACAAATTGAGTGCCCTTGCGATTGCGCCTTGTAACTGGTTCCAATTGGCCGACAATTTCGCTACCTGCGGGGATTAATACTCTGCCTTGAGCTGTGCGGATGTCTTGGGCTACTCTCAAAGTTAAAGGTGCTGTTTCATCGGGGGTAATGACAATTTTATCTTTTTCATAGCTAACTGGAATTATACTGCCGGATGGAATTCGGACACTATCAAATTGCGACCATCTTTGAGCTACTGCGGGAGTGGCTACCACCAGTGGTGCACTGGTTCCTAGGGTAATTCCTAGGGCGAGAATTGCTGCTGCTGTCGATCGCAATTTTTGAGAAGTAATCATAATATTTCTGTCCTTGGGTTTTGCATTTGTTTTTATGTTCTCAGTTTGGCAGACTGGAATTACACAGGTTGGGAAGATAAGGCAGATAATAAAAGATTTGCAAATTGGGGAGAAATCTCGAAAATGAGCAAAATTCAGATAATCTGGAAGATAAGGAAGATAGTCTGTCGATTTTAGATTTTAAATTTTGGATTTTAGATTGCTGTCAACGGTCAACAGTCAACCGTCAACAGACAACAGTCAACCCTGAAGAGTGTTTAATGCTAACAAGCCAGCACCGAAAGCTGGTTCATGTCGCGGTAAAATTACTGTGGCATTCGGCGCGATCGCACTTATCGCCGATTCAAACCGCTCCCGGCAATTTGCCTCACCATCCCACACACCTCCAATCAACGCAATTTCAAACTCTTCTGTTTGGTTAAATAGCCCTGAAATTGCTGTTTTTGTTGCTAAGATCAATTCTGACATAGCACCATTGATAATGTCATCAGCGACGCGATCGCCCTCTGCTGCGGTGCGATCGACAATTGACGCTAAACCTGCAATTTCCTTCACACCCCAACCGCGCCGATAAACAACTTCTACCAATTCCTCAAGGCTATTTAGACCTAAATTTACTTGAAAATTTTCTGCAAGTGTGGTATAATCTCCGCGTCCATCGTAGCACCTCAAAGCAGCTTGCAAACCGCGAATTGCGATGTCATATCCGCTACCTTCATCGCCTAAAACATATCCCCAACCGCCGACTCGTTTAGTTGTTCCTTGACGGTTTTGCCCATAAACAATCGAGCCCGTCCCTGAAATCACCGCGATACCGACTGGATAGCCCGTGCCGCCAACAAGTGCGATCGCGCTATCACTGCAAACTACAATATTTCTAGGCTGGAATGATCGCGTTACAGGTAAATCATTCGTCAACTCCAAGTTCTGTACTAAAAACTGCATGATTTCCAGATCCTTGGCACGCCCAACCCCTGCTAATCCCAGGCAAATTGCTTCTATGTTGAGATGGCTATCAGTCTTGATATTAGCCGAAATCACAGATTGTTCGATCGCTAATTGAATCGATTGTTTAGCCGACTCAATTCCCAGTGTTTGGTAATTTGACGGGCCGCCTTCCCCACGTCCCAAAACCTGCTGATTATCATCCATCAATAGACAAATAGTCTTAGTGCCACCGCCATCTATCCCAAATACATAACTCATGCCAAAATTCTCCCTCAAGCGGGCAAAAGAACACCAGAATTTGAATGCAAGCAGAAGATTATAACATTCTTTTGAACTACTTATTAAAATGTTTAATTCAAATTTGCTATGTTTAAAGTTAATCTGCTAACTATATCCTAGATTTCTTGGTAAAAATCATGAAAGTCGGCGTATTCAGTACCAAATCCTACGATCGCACATTTCTCGAAGCAGCCAATGTCGATAGCCAACATGAATTAGTTTTTTTTGAACCGCGTCTCACCCTGGAAACAAGCGTTTTGGCTACCGGATTGACCGCCATCTGCGCCTTTGTCAACGACCAATTAGATGCTAAGGTATTAAGTGCGATCGCCCAAAAAGGTGTCCGCTTAATCGCCCTCAGATCCGCCGGCTTCAATCACGTCGATTTAGCCGCCGCTCGCGACTTAGAACTCACTCTCCTCCGAGTTCCCGCCTATTCTCCCTACGCCGTCGCCGAACACGCAGTCGCCCTGATTTTATGCCTCAACCGCAAAATCCACCGCGCCTACAACCGCGTCCGCGAAGGCAATTTTTCCCTAGAAGGGCTATTAGGTTTTGACCTCCACGGACGAACTGTCGGAATCGTTGGTACGGGAAAAATTGGCGCACTCACCGCCAAAATTATGCACGGATTCGGATGTCGCCTGGTGGGATACGATGTTTCCCAAAACCCCGATTGCCAAGGGATGGGCATGGAATATGTCTCGCTTCCGGAACTGTTTGCTACATCGGATATTGTCAGTCTCCACTGTCCCTTAATGCCAGAAACCTACCACCTGATTAATACAGAAGCTGTGAATCAGATGAAACCGGGCGTGATGCTGATCAATACCAGTCGCGGTCAGTTGATTGACACCAAAGCCGTAACTAAAGGACTAAAATCTGGTAAAATCGGATACTTGGGTTTAGATGTTTACGAGCAAGAGAGTGACTTATTTTTTGAGGATTTGTCTAATCAAGTAATTCAAGATGACGTATTTCAGCGCCTCTTGACTTTCCCCAATGTCTTGATTACTGGTCATCAAGCTTTCTTCACCGAGGATGCTTTGAGAAATATTGCGACAACTACGATCGCAAATATCACTGACTTTGAGCAACAACGCCCTTGTCCAAATCAAGTCAATCGATTTTAGATTTTAGAGGTTGCCGCGCACAGCGAACAATGCTTCGCAATTTTGGATTGATTCCACGGATAAATCCGGGGGCTTGTACCACCTTTGAAAATTTTGGTCAGCCTCGATCGAGCCAAAAAATAAGACCTTAAATGTCTAAAATCAGATATAGAGGAGAGGACACGGCAGTGCCGTATCCCTACCCAAAATAATATTGTAGGGAAACGGCACTGCCGTGTCCTAATTTCTGCAATTTAACTCAACAATTGAGGCAGGTATAAAATGACACAAGAACAATTTGATGATGCAACAGAAACAATAACTGAAGTCGCCAAAATTGATCTGGTGATGGAACAACCAGGTGCGATCGCGACAATCACCACCCCAAAGACAACGACAGGACAGTTCGAGGATATTAAAGACCAAGTTGTGACTATTTTGTCGGAACTACCAGCCTATGTATCCGACTTTTTCACAGAATATCAACAGCCGATTGTCACTGTTGGTTTAATCTTGACAGGTGCTATTAGTCTCAAGGTAACTATGGCTGTACTTAATACCCTGAATGAGATTCCTTTGGTAGCCCCAACTTTTGAATTGATTGGGATTGGAACTGCGGGTTGGTTTGTTTATCGCTATCTACTCAAAGCTTCTAACCGCCAAGAATTGTTGGCGGAAATTGAAGCTTTGAAAGAACAAGTTGTTGGGAAGGATTCTTAGAGGAAGTTCGGCAACGGATTATGTAACGGATTTAACGGATGTTCCGCAACGGATTGTGTAACGGATTTAACGTATGTCAAGGAAGGAAGAAGGAAGAAGGAAGAAGGATAGGAGAATGAAAATTTTCCCAATTCTCCCACTCTCCCACTCCCCCACTCCCCACTCTCCCAATCTCCCCCTCCTCTTAATTTGGATGGCAAACTTGTTGCAAGGTTGCGGTAAAATCTGGGTAAGAAATAGCAGCAGCTTCGGCTCGATGAATATTAGTAGTACCACTGGCATTCAGTGCTGCAATCGCTAAACTCATCGCTATTCTATGGTCAGTGTAACTGTCAACATCTGCACCAGTCAAACGAGTTCCCCCGGTAATTTCCAAACCGTCTGGTAACTCGGTAATTTGAGCACCCATGCGGTTGAGTTCCGCAGCAGTCACAGCTAGCCGATCGCTCTCTTTGACTCGCAACTCCGCCGCATCTCGAATTATGGTAGTACCGGATGCAAATGTTGCAGCTACTGCCAAAATCGGAATTTCGTCAATCAGTCGGGGAATTAAGTCGCCAGCAATGGTGCATCCCCGCAATTGGCCGGAATTTCGCACCAAAATATCTGCCACTGGTTCCCCAGCCGCCACCCGCTGATTTTGCAATTCAATGTGAGCTCCCATCATTTCTAAGGCTTCCAAAATGCCTGTACGAGTTGGGTTGACTCCGACATTTTCTACTACTAACTCAGAATCGGGGACGATCGCACCAGCAACCAACCAAAAAGCCGCCGAACTGATATCTCCTGGTACAATTACTTTCTGCCCTTGCAGTTGAGCTGAACCAGTCACTGTCACACTACAAGTCTCAGGATCGACGGTCAACTGAGCTCCAAAAGCTCGTAGCATCCGTTCGCTGTGATCGCGCGACAACGCCGGTTCTGTAACAGTAGTTTCTCCCTCCGCCATCAAACCGGCCAGCAGAATGCAAGATTTAACTTGAGCTGAGGCGATCGGGGAATGGTAATGAATCCCTTTTAATTGCTGTCCCATTACCGCTAAAGGCGCTAGAGAATGATCTCGCCTACCCCAAATTTGTGCTCCCATTTGTTGCAGCGGTTTAATCACACGGGACATGGGGCGCGATCGCAGAGAACTATCTCCCGTTACCGCAAAAAAACGCCCTGGATGAGAGGCTAAAATCCCCAACATCAACCGCATAGTCGTGCCGGAATTACCCGCGTCCAAGACTTCCACAGGCTCCTCTAGTTGGCCAATTCCGACACCCTGGACTGTCACCAATTCCGTGTTGAGTTCAGAAACTTTGGCTCCCATCAGCGAGAAACATTTAGCAGTGCTGCGAGGGTCTTCTCCCAACAGCAGTCCTTCAATTGTCGTTTCACCGTGGGCGATCGCGCCCAACATCAAAGCTCGGTGAGAAATCGACTTATCGCCCGGAATGCGAATCCGACCTTGTAGCGACAAGCCAGAGGCAGGTGTTTGAATGCTTAAAGTTTGACTTTCGCCAATTTGAGTAGTAGTTATAATGGCAGCTTGCATTGAGATAAACTGGGATAAGATGGCGTTATTCATCCTAGCGTCTTCTCAGTCCCAAGTCAGTAATGTACAGAGAAACAAAAAGATTACGAGAAATTTACGATTTATATCTGTGTATCTAGTTAAACTCAAAATCTGTTAACCTTAGAAATTATACATCTTTTATTATGCTAACGCATCAACGCAAGCCCGTAAGTTTATCACTAATATCCACAGATTTACCCCTATGGTCATTCGTTGAAACTGCTGGTACACTGTATCAAAAAGATAACGATCGCTTTCACTTATTGTTGCACGAACCAGCCATAGTCGATCGCACATTTCCCGATGACTCTTCCGAACAAATTTC
>JAYTZD010000398.1:0-3046 GCA_043742065.1 Oscillatoriales bacterium | reverse complement strand
TTCGGGCTCTGAGCGAGTAACTTCAGCGAAGTCCGAGACGCTTTTTTCTCGGGTGCTGGCGGTATAAGGTCGGTAAGAACGAATGCCCATAATCGATCTATTTTAGATTTTGGATTTTGGATTTTGGATTTGACGTTTATCGATTTTAGATTGGCGATTTTTGGTTAACTTGCGAGTTTTATGGTTCTAGAATTTCCACGAGTTAACAGCAATCTCTCAAATCTAAAATCTAAAATCATCTAAACTTCTGGGAATAAGAGTTTGCGGATTGAATCTCCGTCGGTCAGGGTGACAGTTGCTCGTTTGTAACAAGGTTTGAAACCGACAAACTTGCCAACTCGACGTTTTTTGCGCGGCGGGTTTTGGGTGTTGACTGCGGTGACTTTCACCTTGAACAATTCTTCGATTGCTGCTTTAATTTGAGGCTTTGTCGCTTTTGGGGCTACGTCGAATGTGAATTGATTCAATTCCATCATTCGGGTAGCTTTCTCGGTGAGAATAGGACGCTGGATCAAATCTGCGTAGTCGCGGGGGTCGATTTTACTCACCGTAAATCTCCTGAATTTTTGCTATGGCTGTAGATGTGATGATAATTTTGTCAGCCGCAAGAACGTCGTAAACATTCAGGGAAGTTGCCAAGATGACGTTCATCAATTCGATGTTGCGTCCAGACAAATAGACGTTTAGTTGCGGTTCTGGCAAGATTAACAGAACTTTTTTGTTGGGTTCGATACCCCAACGGGCGATCGCACTCAGCAGTTCTTTACTTTTCGGTCTCGGAAATTGCTCTGCAAATTCTTGAACCACAATTATGTCTTCGGTACGGCTGAAGAATGCTGTCCGCAAAGCGAGACGGCGTTCTTTTTTGTTCATCTTGACTTCAAAGTCTCTCGGTTTTGGTCCGAAGATGACACCGCCGCCACGCCACAGTGGAGAACGGATAGAACCTGCTCTGGCTCGGCCAGTTCCTTTTTGACGCCAAGGTTTGCGTCCACCACCTCTGACTTCGGCTCTAGTTTTGGTGCAAGCATTTCCTTGACGAGCATTGTTCAGTTGCCGCGTCAATGCTCTGTGAACGATATGAGAGGCATTTTCTTTTTTGGCTACGCGCATTTCTAAAGTTGTTTCTCCAACTTCTTCGCCTTGCCAATTTATTACTACACAGTTAACCATGTCTTTTGTCCTTTGTCTGTTGTTGTTAGTTGTTAGTTGTGATTTGTCAGTTGTTATTTGTTTATTTGTTATTTGTTATTAGTAACAGATAACGAATAATTCATAACTACCACCCAACTTTTTTCTCAGGCACAACATTGACTAAGGCACCGGCTTTACCGGGAACGGCTCCTTTAATTAGTAGCAGATTCCGCTCTGTATCTACCCGCACAATTGTTAGCTTGCGGACGGTTACTTGAACGTTGCCCATCCGTCCTGCCATTTTCTTACCAGGGTAGACGCGACCGGGGGTTGTTCCAGGTCCGATCGATCCGGGCTCGCGGTGGTTTTTGGAACCGTGAGACATCGGGCCTCGTTTGAAGTTGTGGCGTTTTTGGAAACCCGCAAAGCCTTTACCGATGCTAGTACCAATGACGTCTACTATTTGTCCGGCTGTAAAAGCATCGGCATTTAGTTGTTGACCTAATTCAAATGAACTGGTGTCTTCCAAGCGGTATTCGTGCAAGTGGCGCAATGGATTCGCCCCCGACTTGGCAAGGTGTCCCAGTTCTGGCTTGTTGAGAGCCTTTGGTTTGACTTCGCTGTATCCAATTTGAACGGCACTGTAGCCGTCAGTTGGTTTTGTTTTAATTTGAGTTACTGTACAAGGCCCTGCTTGTATGACGGTGACGGGGATTGCTCTCCCTTCGGCGTCAAACACTTGAGTCATGCCTAGTTTTGTACCAAGGATGCCTACTGACACTGATTTTTTTCCTTTTATTTACCCAAGAGGTTTCGGATTGCGAGGTTTACGTCAATCCGCTTGCTCTTGTGCAGAAACATTTATTTCACTGTTTCCGCATTTAACTGTTATCAACCAACAGCTTTCCGCAGTGTTTAAAATTTAAATTTTAAATTTGGGAGCTTGTGGAAGTCTTGCAAGTTTTGAGATTTACAGGCTTCTAGCTGTTGAGTCTCCGAGATTTATTTCGTTCTTGCTTGTTCGTGCCTGGACTTGAGTAGTTAGCCACTCAGTATCCTTTACAGCAACGATTCACAATAGTACATGAAGTCTTAATCATTTGTCAAGGCCGCGATGAGTTTTTTTTGACTTAGCTTTAGCATTTATAATATTTTTATCTCGCAAGCTGCGATCGACCAAATTTTCCTACAGTAAGCAACACAAAATTTATGGGACTAATTACGACGGGTTCAGATCTGATTCGGGATTTGGAAAAGTCGGGGTCGCTGGCCCTGTACGTTCCATTGGAGGGAGGATTTGAGGGGCGCTACCTCCGCCGTCTGAGGGCTGCGGGCTACGGTGCGTACAACATTACGGCGCGGGGTTTGGGCGATTTGGCGATGTATTTGACGGGGGTTCACGGGGTGCGGCCGCCGCATTTGGGTAAGAAAACTACTGGCAATGAAGCGGCTGTGGGTTATACATATTATGTCCCGCCGATGTTGCAGACTCAATTGGACAATTTGCCTGCGAAAGCAAAGGGATTGGTGCTGTGGATCATTGAAGGGCAGATTTTGTCTAGTCAGGAAGTTGAATATCTAACTGTTTTGCCGACTCTCGAACCGCGAGTTAAAATAGCAGTAGAGATGGGGGGCGATCGCGTTTTTAGCTGGAAGCCACTCAAGGATGCTTTGGTTGTAGCTTAAACAAGACTTATGGGGGGCAAAAACCCGGTTTCTGCGTCAATATTTATCGAAAAAGTGGTCAGGAACTCAGGGCTTAAGCCATTGAGCTTGTAAGAAATTACAAGCTGTTCTGACCAGACCCCTCTTAGGAGGAGACGTTATTTAGGTCACGACACCGGCGAATGCGACGCTAGTTTTCCGCTCTGTCATCTGCAATTAAACAGTTTTAAAGTCACTGAAACAGTGT
>JAYTZD010000397.1:0-12259 GCA_043742065.1 Oscillatoriales bacterium | reverse complement strand
CCAGTGAATGGAAAAGCTTAGAGCCAGATATTGAGATAAATATAGTTAAAAACGACAAAGGAAAATTTGAAACAACACTGCTCAAAGTCGATGAAAATAACAAACCCACAGACGAAGGAAAAATCCGACGAGCGATGTTCAATTTCCAAGGTTGCCCAGTTTATAGCAGTAACAACGAGTGTGGATTAACCAGTTTAGAAGCAAAAGGAACCTTTACACTATCTCATCCTAATCTTCCAAATGGCGATCGATGCGTCATTATTTCTACAATTTTAGGACATACACGCATGGGTGAAAAACACAAGAAAGCTAATGACAAGGGAAGATATTGTTACTGAGTTACGCGGAATGAGGAGACGGCAGAATGAGGAGACGGCAATGCCGTGTCCCTACGAATTGGGGATGTGATGCCGGAATGAGGAGACGGCAGTGCCGTGTCCCTACGAATTGTGAATGATTAAATACGATCGCGCGATCGAGCATTTTGGGGGTAGGGACACGGCATTGCCGTCTCCGTATTTCCGTATCCCAAATTATCATGTTGTCGATGATTAAATGCGATCGCCCGATCGACCATTTTGGGGTAGGGACACGGCACTGCCGTCTCCGTATTTCCCCGAAATTGCCAAATTGTCGATGATTAAATGCGATCGCCCGATCGACCATGTTGGGGTAGGGACACGGCACTGCCGTCTCCGTATTGCTAACAGTGTAGAATTATCCAACAGGAATTGTCTTACCGAATTTTTCTATGAAAACAGCTAATACCCGTCCATTTTCTTCTGTAGCCGCTCGAACCCTAAAAGTAGTCGGGATTATTTTGATTCTCTCCGCCTTGCTTGGCTGCATTATTCAGTCGCTACCCGCAGAAACCTCCGACCTCACCAATCGAGGCTGGCAGTTGGCCGCCATCACTCAGGTAGTTGACCGAGGGATTGTTCCTTTGATGGGTATAGCCTTCGTGATGACAGGCTTTTGGGTGGATAGCAGCACAGGAGTCTCCATCGAGCGGCGCAATGTTTGGCTGGATTTACGATTCTGGGCGCTATTACTTTCCAGTTTGCTAGGGCTACTTTACGTGTGTCTGGTTCCTCTTCACCTCAACAGCACCCGTTTGGAACTCAAGGAAGCCCTGGTTCAAGTCGATAAAGAAGCTGGACAAGCTGAAGGTCAGCTTGAGGCACAAATTAAAAGCGATCAATTCAAAGCCCAGATAGAACAGCTTAAAAGCCAGCGCCGCAGTCAGATAGCAGAGTTACTCCAAGACGAAGGGAAAATGGCACAGGCACTCAAGAGTCCAGAAGTGCCCAAGGAATTGAAGGCTGTGCTTCAGGAATCGAAAAATGATCCGAAAGCTCTAGACAAATTTCTGGAACAGCAAGCCCAACAACTGCCCAACCAGGCACGGAACGAGATTCGCACCCGGAGACAACAAAAAGAGAAGGAATTGAGAACCCGATCGCGAAATTCTAGTTTACAGACGGGAATCAGCAGTTTATTATTGGCGATCGGTTACATTACTGTTGGTTGGACTGGATTGAGAAGCATGGGAATTCCCCGGTTTGGCCGCCGCAAAAATTGACCGGCGAACAGCAAGGATCGCGCGGCTAATTCAGTCTTAGTCCTGGATTTGCCGGGTTAAATGTATCTGGTCGAGACATCTCTGAGAAATACTTGATCTGCTTAATTAATGTTCTCAATTTATATTCTGACTTACAACGAAGAGATCGATATCGCCGCTTGCATTGAATCGGCCCAGCCTTGTGACGACATCATTGTGGTTGATTCTTTCAGCAGCGATCGCACTCTAGAGATTGTCCAGAGGTATCCCGTGCTCTTGGTGCAGCACGCTTTTGAAACTCACGGGCTCCAGCGGACTTGGATGTTGCAAGAAGTCCCCTGTAAGTACGAATGGGTTTACATCCTCGAATCTGATGAGCGGATGACACCTGCACTGTTTGCTGAATGCTTAAGCGCGATCGCCAGTCAAGAATACATCGGCTATTACGTCGCTGAACAAGTAATATTCATGGATCGCTGGATTCGCCGCAGCACCCAATATCCCCGCTATCAAATGCGCCTCTTTCGCAAAGACCAAGTGTGGTTTAGTGACTACGGCCACACCGAACGCGAAGTTTGCAAAGGGCCAACTCACTTCCTGAAAGAAACCTACCCTCACTATACTTGCAGCAAAGGTCTTTCTCGCTGGATTGAAAAGCACAACCGCTACTCGACGGATGAAGCCGCCGAAACCCTTCGTCAACTAGAAGCAGGTCAAGTAAATTGGTGGGACTTATTTTTTGGTTCATCAGAAGTTGAAAGACGTCGCGCATTGAAAGATTTTTCTTTGCGCTTGCCTTTTCGACCAGTTGTCCGCTTTTTTTATATGTATATTTTATTAGGCGGATTTCTTGACGGTCAAGCGGGACTAGCTTGGTGTACGTTGCAAGCTTTTTATGAATATCTAATCTTGCTCAAAGTTTGGGAAATGAAGCATATGCCACTGCCAGATTTAGACTCTGCGAAAGAAGAGTCTAAATCGGAAGTAGTAACAGTTGATTCGCCTAAAGTTTCATCGAATATTTAGTTATTAGTTATTAGTTATTGGTTATTAGTTATACCATTTTTTTTTCGTAGGGGCGAAGCATTCCGGCAGTAAATCTCTGGTAATCACTAATAAATTGTCTGCCGGAATGCTTCGCCCTTACAAAATTGAGATGCACCCGATGCAACCGGAATTGATATCACGAATAACAACAGTCAACAGTCAACCGTCAACTGTCAACCGTCAACCGTCAACTGTCAACCGTCAACCGTCAACCGTCAACCGCCAACCGTCAACCGTCAACCGTCATCAAAACTCTTGAGACTTAGCTGATGTTTTTGCCCGATCGATCTTTAAGATCAACACACCCAAAGGCGGCAAACACAAGTCGATCGAATAAGCACTATTGTGGAACCACCACTCATCAGTCCACTTACCCCCCAAATTGCCCATATTGCTGCCACCATACTCCCGCGCGTCGCTGTTAAACAACTCCGTATAGAAACCCGGTTCCGGCACTCCAACCCGATAGTGAGAATGTGGCTGCGGCGTAAAATTGCAAACCGTCACCACAAACTCCTTACCATCCTTCGAGCGACGCACAAAGGCTACCACACTGTGCCGATTGTCGCTGCAATCAATCCAATCAAACCCTTCCTCAGCAAAATCTTGACTATAAAGTGCCGATTCGCTGCGGTACAAATTATTCAGATCCTTAAAAAACAACTTCAACTTTTGGTGAGGCTCAAATTGCAGCAAATCCCACTGCAAATCCCCCCAAACGTTCCACTCTTGCCACTGACCGAACTCCATCCCCATAAACATGGTTTTCTTGCCGGGGTGAGCAAACATAAAAGTAAACAAACACCGCACGTTCGCACACTTTTGCCATTCATCTCCCGGCATTTTCCCAATGATATGAGCCTTACCGTGAACTACCTCATCGTGGGACAAAGCCAGCATAAAATTCTCACTGTGGTTGTACCACATACTGAAAGTTATGTTGTTCTGATGAAACTGGCGGAACCAAGGATCCATGCTGAAATAGTCGAGCATATCGTGCATCCAACCCATGTTCCACTTCAGGTTGAAGCCCAAACCACCCACATAAGTCGGCCAAGAAACCATCGGCCAAGAAGTAGATTCTTCGGCGATGGAAAGTGCACCAGGGAAATAGCTGAAAATTGCATGATTCACCTGCCGCAGAAAATCTGCCGCCTCGATATTTTCGCGGCCACCGTACTGGTTCGTCAGCCATTCTCCGGGTTCGCGGCAGTAATCCAAGTACAGCATCGAAGCGACTGCATCCACCCGAATCCCGTCGATGTGGTACTTGTCAAACCAGAACAGAGCGTTTGCTACTAAGAAATTCCGTACTTCGTTGCGGCCGTAGTTAAATACTAGGGTTCCCCACTCTTTGTGTTCGCCTTTGCGCGGGTCGGCGTGTTCGTACAAGTGAGTTCCGTCGAAGAATGCCAAACCGTGGCCATCTTTGGGGAAATGTCCTGGTACCCAATCCACCAGTACACCAATCCCAGCGGCATGACATTGGTCAACAAAATACATGAAATCTTCAGGTTTGCCGTAGCGGGAAGTTGGGGCGAAATAGCCCGTCACTTGATAGCCCCAAGAACCGTCGAAAGGATGTTCTGCTACTGGCAGAATTTCGATGTGAGTATATCCCAAATCTTGGACGTAAGGAATTAGTCGATCGGCTAATTCTCGATAAGTCAAAAACCGTGCCCCTGGCTTCAGTTCCGAAACTGCCACAGAGGGTTCTATGTCACCATTTGGTAGCAGTGCTGGTTCGTCAGTAGCGGCGTGTAGCCAAGAACCGATGTGGCATTCGTAAACGGAAATCGGCTGTGCCAGTTGGTCTGTCTGCCGCCGTTTTTCGATCCAAGCGCTGTCGTTCCAAGTATAGGTGTCTAAGTTGGTGACAATTGATGCTGTTTTTGGTCGCACTTCTTGCTGGAAACCGTAGGGATCGGATTTTTCATAGGGATGTCCGTCTTGGTTTTTCACTTCGTATTTGTAGTGAGTCCCCGCATCGAGTGCTGGAATAAATAATTCCCAGATGCCATTTTGGGATTTCCGCATTTGATGTTTGCGGCCGTCCCAATTGTTGAAATCGCCTAAAACTGAGACGTTGCGGGCATTGGGAGCCCAAACGGCAAAGTACACTCCTGTGATGCCGTCTACTTGGGTGATGTGTGCTCCCAGTTTTTCGTAGATCCGGTGGTGATTGCCTTCTGAGAATAGGTGTTGGTCGAATTCTGTGAGTTTGGGCGATCGAAAGGCGTAGGGATCGTAGATGAAACGTTCGTGTTCTCCTTCTTTAACTCGCAGTTGGTAGTTAGCTAGTTCTGGAGTTTCGATCGCACATTCAAAAAAATGAGGGTGGTGTACGGACTGCATCGGGTGTTCTGCCCTGGATTCTGGCAAAACCACCGATACCGCATCTGCATTGGGCAGATAGACTCGCACTACCCATGATTTTTTGCCGTTTTGTTCGATCGCGTGGGGGCCAAGCACTTCAAATGGATCGTGGTGCTGATTCCCCACAATCCGGTCAATCTGTTCAAATGGGACGGTTGCAGACATATAACTACTTACCTCAATTATTTAACTTAATCGTTTTCAAAACAAAAGCCTAGAGCAACGTGGTACTTTACATTTTTTTACATTTTTTGTTGTTAATCGTACCACTTAATTAACATGAGTTGACTAGGTACGACTGCTGCGCGCGATCGACCCAGACAGCCGGTTAACTGTTTATGTCTGCCGTTGAGCTAGGGTCTTACTGCTAAGGGCTAATGTCTAAGTATAGAAATATTAAAACAAATTGAAGAATTTATATTTATCTCGAAATATGATTGACTTTTTACTTTTTATATGGTATGGATTATTTTTTTCAAACCTTGAGAAAACAACCAACACCCAACATCAGGCCTAGACCAGTCTGATTCAAAAATGCGAGAAGCGAACGATTTTTGATCAGCAGGCTAGGCCCGTTGGGGCTGTATTTGGCGATCGCCCAGGTTAGGGCTTTTTAGGAGAAGCAGGAGAAGCAGATTCCTTAGAGGCTGGAGTCTTGCCAGCATCAGGAGTCTTGCCAGCATCAGGAGAGCTCTTCATAGATTCCTTTGGTGCTGGAGCAGAAGCCGGAGGAGTTGTGTCGCCACCGGCAGGGGGGGTAGCGGTAGGAGCAGTTTCACCAGCGCAAGCGCCGAGAGTGGCTGCTAAGCCCAGTGCCAAAGTCAGACGAATTAATCCCTTGTTCATAAAAAATCTCCTAGGTTGGAAACCCTGTCTCTTTAGAGCAGGGATGAAAACGAGTGAGCGGTTTTAACCGTAAAAGCAGAAATCTGACCGCTCCCGGTGAGATTCCGTGGCATCGGCATCTGAAAGAACTAATGCTGACACGAATAGACTGACTATTCGCTCGTTGATTACAATACTGCATTTAGTCACATTTTCCCACATCAAATCAAAGATTATTTTGTGGGCTGACAGCAGACCGTTTTATAGTGAGGTTGATGCCAAGCCTCACTACTCGATCGGGCTACACGATTACTTCTACTCCCCAGCATCCGAATCGGCAAAAATTTTCTTTTTCCGGTAAAAGAAGCAGGAAAATGTGCCAGTGATAGGATGGTTTAGTTGGTTTGTGAGCTATCCTTGGCAAGGATAACCGATTTAGCAGAAATTGCCACAATTCGGTATCCGATCGCCACAAAATAAATTCTAACCTAAGTCAAGTATTGGTGAGTGTTATGACTGCTACTATCAGATCCACGGATTCTCGCGGCCCCAGAGCTGCCCGCAAACCCACTGTAGGGTCTACCAACAGCAAAGTTACTTCAATTGCTCAACGAAAGCGAGCCAAAACAGGGCCTGTACTGCCAAACTACTCCGCAGCCGAACCAGCTCAGGCACTACCTCGCCGGGAAGCATCTGTGCTGAAAGTGCTGCCGAATTCTCGCTTCCAACCGGCGTGGCTGCGATCGCTCCTGCAAGTGCAACGCGCTTCTTCAGTGGCAGTGCTGCTGATTTTGGGCGGAGCTTTGACTCTCTACGGCTTGACTGTTTATAGCGAGCAGCGGTGGAGTCAAGAGTATCAAAAGTTGGAAAATCTGCGCCTCCGAGAACAGCAGTTGAGTGCCGCCAGCGAAGTCTTGAAACACCAACTAGCTCAGGAGGCGGAAAATCCAGAAACGGGTTTGGCCCCGCAGAAGCCTGGGGAGATGATTTTCTTGCCGCCAGTCCCAGTTGGTCGATCGCCCCAAGGGAAAACTACACCAAGTCCTGAACCAGCACAACCGCGTCAAGGTGCTGTTCCAACGCCACTGGGATATTGATTTTGGGCATGGGGAATTGGGAATTGGGAATTGGGAATTGGGAATTGGGCATCGGACATCGGACATCGGGCATTGGGCCCACCTCTAGCCCCTCTCTAGAGGGGAACCGGATCTAGCTCCCCTCTAGAGAGGGGCTGGGGGTGGGTCGGCTCTGGCTCCCCTCTAGAGAGGGTCAATCCAAAATCTAAAATCTAAAATCTAAAATCGAATGAGCTATGACCCCCGTTTTGACCGCTATAGAGCGCCGAACTCGAAACGTCCAAAACAGCAGGACGATCGCATTCGATGGCCTAAACCCAAAAAAAGCTCTGTTTCCGCTACTGCTAGCAGGCCACCTCGGCCACCGATGGAGCGCTTAAAACGGAGCAAATTCCGTTTGTGGGCCGTGTGGGCGCTGTTGATGTTGTCGGGACTGGGGCTGGCTGTCAATTTGTTTTATTTGCAGGTGACGCGAGCTCCTGCGCTGCAAAAACAGGCCCAGCAACAGCAAACTCTTAGAACTAAGCCGTTTGTGCCAAGACGCCCGATTATTGACCGCACTGGGAATGTTTTGGCGATCGACCGACAGGTGTACACGCTCTACGCTCACCCGAAGTTATTCAAGCAGACAAAGGCCGAAATCGCAGCCTCATTGGCTCCGATGTTGCCCCTGAAGACAAGTGCGGGTAATACAGCGGAAACTGAATTGTTGCAAAAATTCGAGCTTGCCGAAAGTGGGATTACGATCGCCGATTCCTTGGCTCAAGAAGTTGCCGATCGAGTGGGGCGGATGCTGATTAAAAATACTCCGGTTGATGGCTTGGAGTTGGTAAGACAGCAGCAGCGTTTTTATCCGCAGCAGGAATTGGTGGCAGATGTCCTTGGTTATGTGGATGGGGATCGGAAGGGGCAAGCGGGGGTAGAATACAGTCAGCAGAATTTGCTAGAGCGATCGATGCCGTCGATTCAATTTAGCAAGTCGATTAATGGCAATTGGCTTCCCGATCGGCTGGCGGCCGGTTTTGTCCAGTTTGATGACTTGAAATTGCAATTGACAATTGATAGCCGTTTGCAACGGGCGGCTCGGATTGCTCTCAAGGATAAAATGAAGGAACACGGGGCGAAACGAGGCACAGTGATTGTGATGGATGCCCGTAATGGAGAGTTGCTATCGATGGTGGCGGAACCTTCTTATGACCCAAATAAGTATTTTAATTTTGGTTTGGAACGTTATAAAAATTGGGCTGTAACTGATGTTTATGAGCCTGGTTCGACTTTTAAAGCGATTAATCTGGCGATCGCACTTGAAGCCGGTGCAGTCAAACCTAATACTGTATTTAACGACGAAGGTCGAATTAACATAGGTGTCTGGCCGATCCAAAATTCTGACTATAAGCAAGTAGGCCCGCGCGGCCCTTCAACTGTAACTGAGATTTTAAAACATTCTAGTAATGTGGGGATGGTACATATCATGAAAACTATGAAGTCTTCTGTTTACTATCAAGCCTTAGAAAAACTAGGACTGGGACAAACTGCGGGTACTGATTTGCCTTTTGAAGCAACCAGTCAGCTCAAAAATCGAGAGCAATTTATCAATTCTCCTGTGGAAGCTGCTACTACTGCTTTTGGTCAGGGTTTTTCGATTACTCCGATTCAATTGGTACAGCTTAATGGGGCTTTGGCAAATGGTGGTAAGTTGGTAACTCCTCATGTTGTGCGAGGACTTTTCAATCGAGAAGGTGAAGCTTATTGGAAGCTTCCAAGAGCTGTAGGGAAGCAGGTTTTTTCGCCGAAAACTACTAAGCAAGTTTTAGAAATGATGGAAACTGTGGTTGATGGCGGTACGGGGAAAGCTGCACAGATTTCGGGCTATCGGATTGCGGGGAAAACTGGTACGGCTCAAAAGGCTAGTGGTGGTGGTTATTCTAGTAAAGCGATTATTACTAGCTTTGTGGGGATTATGCCTGTGGAGGCTCCTCGATATGTGGTTTTGGCGGTGGTTGATGAGCCGAAGGGGGGTTCGGGGGGGACTGTGGCGGCACCGATTGTGGAGTCGGTGATGGAGGCGCTGATTAGTATTGAGAAGATTCCTCCTAATCAGAAATAGCAAGCCAAAATTAGGAGACGGCAATGCCGTGTCCCTACAATATTATTCTTGGTAGGGACACGGCACTGCCGTCTCCTCTAGATCATTCCGGTGTTACCGGAATTGATATCCCATCTTCTTGGTAGGATGGTTCAACGCTGCTCAAACTCGCTGTTGGTGAAAACAATGATTTCTGGTGTTTACACGTTGAGGGAACTTTCTAGTGCGATCGCATCGAATCCGACTCAGTGGCGTCCGATCGTGTTTACCAACGGCTGTTTCGATATCTTACACGCCGGGCACGTCCGCTATTTGCAGCAAGCAAAGGCCTTGGGGCGATCGCTCATAGTGGGATTGAATAGCGATGCTAGCGTACAAGCCATCAAGCCTCAGCAGCCGGGATTACCACCACGCCCGATCGTACCAGAAGATCAGCGAGCCGAAGTTTTAGCCGCCCTCAAAGCCGTAGATGCGGTAGTGATTTTTTCGGAAAGTACCGCAACTCAACTCATAACTATCCTGAAGCCAGATATATACGTCAAAGGAGGCGACTATCAAATCGAAACACTACCGGAAGCACCGGCTGTTTTGGCAGTCGGTGGTAAGATTTCTTTGATCCAAATAGAAGTTCCAAGTTCTACCAGTGCGATCGTCCAACGCATTTTACAGTTGTAGGAAAACGGCATTGCCGTGTCCTCCTCGCTTATCTTTTTTATTAGTGAACAATGACTTTTATTTCCCTTCAATACGCCCAATTTTTGCTAGCTTTGTTCATCGCTTATTGGTTGGTTCCGCTGAGGTGGTGGCGATTGTCAATCATGCTAATTGCCAGTCTAATTTTTTATGCTTCGCTGCAAATTTGGTACATTCCTCTGCTGTTAGTCGGTACTCTGTTTAATTATGGCTTGGCGATGGCGATCGGAGAACCCCTGGATTGGCGGATTGCGAATGAATCTTGGAACCGCCGTCGTTGGTTGCTGCTGTGGATCGGAATTAGCCTGAATGTCTTGCTGCTTCTAGGTTTTAAGTATGTGCCTTTTTTCTTAAGTTCGATCGGCAATTTGTTAAGTTGGCCAGTTGCTTTAGACGGTGCTGACTGGGTAAAAACCCACGTAATTGCACCCCTAGGATTAAGTTTTTTTTGCTTTGAGTGCATTGCTTATTTGATTGACGTGTATCGAGGCGCACCGGCGGCGAATTCATTACTACACTTTGCTGCTTATAAGTTGTTTTTCCCCAAACTAATTTCTGGGCCAATTACTCGGTATCACCACTTAATTTATCAACTCAAATCCCAGGAATTTCCGACAGTAGATCGGATTGCTGAGGGGCTTTGGGCGATCGCCTCCGGTGCAGTAAAAAAAGGACTTTTGGCTGACAATTTGGGAATTTATGTAGATTTAAGTTTCACCAACTTGCAGCGGGCGGGAAGCGAAGATTTGTGGTTGACGATTTTTGCTTACGGATTGCAACTTTATCTCGATTTTAGCGCTTATGTGGACATGGCGCGCGGTACTGCTTTGCTCCTAGGTTGGTATTTGCCACCCAATTTTGACTTCCCCTATTTTAGTGCTAGCATAGCGGATTTTTGGCGACGTTGGCACATGACTTTGGGTGATTGGCTGCGGAATTATTTGTATTTTCCCTTGGGAGGTTCGCGAGTTAGTTTGTGGCGTACTTGTCTGAATTTATTGATTGTCATGTTAGTCGCTGGAATTTGGCACGGCGCGGCTTGGGGATTCATTGTTTGGGGGGGATTACACGGTTTGGCTTTAGCGATTCACAGGCTGAATGATGTGGTGTTTAAGTGGTTGCGGCTGGAGTTTTTGTGGGAAAGTGCGATCGGTATTTTCATCGGTTGGCTATTAACTCAAGCTATGGTTTTTGGTAGTTGGATATTTTTCCGCCTTCCAGATTTGAAAGACTCTACATGGGTAATTTCCAATTTGTGGGGACATCCTGCTGATGTCCAATTTGCCCATAAAGTTTATGTGGAATCGCTGGGTTTGGAAAGAGTGCAGTTAAGTTGGATGTTGGGAGCATTGGCGGTGGCAATGCTAGTGAATTATACCTTAATTAGAGGTTTGAAATTAGAGTTGAATTGGCCCGTGAAGTTGATGTTAGTACCGCTTTGTTTGTATGCGGTTTGGGTTTTTGCACCGGAGGGTGGTTTACCTTATATTTATTTTGATTTTTAGATAAGTAGAAGGAAGAAAGCCCTTCGACTACGCTCAGGAACCGGGAAGAAGGAAGAAGGAAGAAAAAAGGGTAAGCAGATAAACATAGATGAAATCCCATCAGCGTTTATCAGTGTTCATCTGCTGACATCTGCGGTAAAAAAAATCCCAAAAAATCGCCTCAATTACTGATAAGAACACCAGTCACTCCAGCTACCAGGGTAAAGTTTAGCATTAGGAATTCCGGCTATTTCTAAAGACAATAAATTCACGCAAGCTGTCACCCCAGAACCGCAATAAACCATAATTTCTGCGTCTGTTTCTAATTCACTCCATCGCTGTTTTTGTTCGGATGGCGATCGCACTTCTCCGCCCTCATCCGTCACATCTTGCCAAGGATAGTTGACAGCACCAGGAATATGACCTGCAATCGGGTCTATCGGCTCCCGCAAGCCCAGATAGCGATCGTTCTCTCGCGAATCAACCAAAACAATTCCCGGCAAGTCTTTCCGCGTTTTTACCGCCTCTATATCAACAATCCAGTCCGATCGCAATTCCGGCACAAATTTACCCTCACGAGGTTCTGGCAAAATATTTGTCACCGGATATCCAGCCGCTTTCCAGCCACTGAAACCACCATCTAACACTGCCACTTTGTTGCTGTGTCCCATATACCGCAGTAGCCACCACAATCGAGCCGCAAAAGCCAAGCGCGAATCATCATAGACGACGACTAAAGTGTTTTGAAAATCAATGCCAATTGCACTCAATGTATCAGCTAATTCTGCAATATTTGGCAGTGGATGTCGGCCACCATGTTTGTCAACTGGACTGGCGAGATCCCGGTTTAAATCAAAATAGAAAGCTCCTGTAATGTGACTTTCTTGATATTGTTTTTGTCCCAATTCTGCATCGGCGAGCGAAAACCGACAGTCAATAATTACGACTTGCTGATTTTCGGTATTGGCGGCCAACCATTCAGGAGAAACTATCAAATTAATGTCTATCATAATTTATGCAAAAATTTTCAAATCTGGTTTAACTGAGATATTCTATCAATTCCGGTTGCACGACCTATGATATAGAGGAGACGGCAGTGCCGTGTCCCTAC
>JAYTZD010000396.1:0-6012 GCA_043742065.1 Oscillatoriales bacterium | reverse complement strand
ATCGGGGTAGTATTTTCTGGTTGGACTTAGAGTTGCCTGCACCAAAACTGTATTCGGAAATGCCTCTTTTGCAGGAAAGACGCTGGCTAGTCGGTTTTGTCGGCGACAAACGCAAAGTGTTAATTGTGGATGATAATCAAGTAAATCGTTCTATGTTACGCAGGCTGCTTTCGGGCTTGGGATTTGAAATTGCCGAAGCAGAAAACGGTCAAGAATGTCTCGACAAAGCAGTTGAGTTTAAACCGAATGTGATTTTACTAGATTTGCTGATGCCTGTGATGGATGGTTTGGAAACTGCGAGGCGAGTGCGGCAGTTGCCTGAATTAAAAGATGTGGTGTTAATTGCGCTTTCAGCTAATGTTTTTGAGAATACGCAACAAGAGAGTTTTTTGGCTGGGTGTGATTATTTTATGTCGAAGCCGATCGAGGCAAATCACTTTTTAGAACAGTTGCGTTTACATTTGGGACTAGAATGGATTTATGAGGATTGTTTGGAAGGCAAAAAGCGAACAACAGTAAGTTTATTACCGAAATCTGAGTTGCCAAATTACTCTGATCTATCACCTGCGGTGGCTGAGTCAGTCGTGAGAATGTTCAAACTCGCAACGATGGGTGACATCGAAGGAATTTTTGATGAGGCGGTTCGGCTTGAAAGTTTAGAGCCGAAGTTAATGTTGCTGATTAGTCGCGTGCGCCAATTGGCTAAGAAGTTTGGACTGAAACAAATTCGGACTTTTTTAAAGGAATATATTGATGGGAAGTAGTTATTCAGAAACCGGGTTTATTGGAGAAACCCGGTTGCTTAGTATTTAATGCCGATCGCGCGATCGCTTCAAAACCTCAACCGCATCTTGATGACCCTCGGAAGATGCCCAAATTAACGCAGTCCAAGTATTATGATCTTTAGCCCTAATATCAGCTCCCCGATCAAGTAAAACCTGCACAACTTCAGTACGCCCACTACCAGCCGCACTCATCAAGGCCGTCAAACCAAAATTAGTTTTAGCATTCACATCCGCTCCGGTCTCCAACAAAAGCTGTACAATCTCCCTATGTCCGGCAGCAGCGGCACTCATTAACGGTGTCCAACCGTCATTATCCTGATTGTTGACATCCGCACCATCCGCTAGCAATTTTTGGACGATCGCAGTATTGCCAGCCTCAGCCGCAGCCGTCAAAGCTGTCGCACCTTCGTCATCTTTGGCATTGACATCTGCATATTGTTCCGCACCTTCTACAGTAGAAACATCACCAGTGTTGGCGGCATTAATTAAATCTGTCATATTTTCCTTTGCATCCTCTAAAATCTTAAATCTCATGACAGTAGACATTTTAGTCCTCTCCAACGGCCCCGGAGAATTAGCAACCTGGGTACGTCCCGTTGTGAAAGCGTTGCGAGAACATTTAGGGTGCGATCGCACATCAGTCCGAATTTCCGTAATTCTGTCGCCCTGTCCCCACGCCACCGGGAAAGAAGCAAAAATCGCAGATTCCTACCCAGAAGTGGACAGAGTGCAAGCACCAGAGCATTTTCTGCCATTCCTATTATCTGGCAAAACTGCCGAAAGTTGGGATTGGCACGAAAAAGGAGTTGTTTTATTTTTAGGCGGCGACCAATTCTTTACACTTGTTATTGGTAAAAGGCTCAAATATCGCACTGTAATTTATGCTGAATGGGACGCGCGGTGGTATCGCTGGATCGATAAATTTGCGGCCATGAAACCGGAAGTTTTTGATAAAATTCCCCAAAAGTATGCTAATAAATTTACAGTTGTCGGAGACTTGATTGCCGAAGTAGGTAATCGGAAATTGGGCAGGGCGGGCACGGATAAATTGGGCAGGGCGGGTACGGATAAATTGGGCAGGGCGGGCACGGGAGCACCGCCCCTACGGGAAATGGAATTAATTGGATTGTTACCCGGTTCCAAGGCTGCGAAACTGGCTTTAGGTGTGCCATTGTGTTTGTCGATCGCGCAATCCATCCATCGCATCCGCCCTGAAACTCGCTTTGTAATTCCCGTTGCTCCGACTATAGATCTACAAACCTTAGCACGTTTTGCCGATCCCGAACAAAATCCCTGTTTGCATTTATTTGCCAACTCAGCCGCCGAACTTCATGTCACAGAAACACCTTTTTTGCAAACAGCAAATGGCTTGCAAATAGAACTTTGGACTGAGACACCAGCCTATGATTTGCTATCAGAATGTAGTCTGTGTTTGACTACTGTGGGAGCGAATACTGCGGAGTTGGGTTCCTTGGCTGTACCGATGATTGTGTTGCTACCGACGCAGCAATTGGATGCGATGAGATCTTGGGATGGTTTGCCGGGATTGCTGGCAAATTTACCGTTTGTTGGTTCGGTTTTTGCGATCGTAATTAATTGGCTAATCTGGCGAGTGGGGAAGCGAAAACTTTATGCTTGGCCGAATATTTGGGCGCAAGCAGAGATAGTGCCGGAGTTGGTTGGGAAACTGGAACCGGAAGTTGTGGCTGAATTGGCGATCGACTATTTGAGCCATCCTGAAAAATTAGCACAAATGTGCGATCGTTTGCGATCGGTTCGAGGAGAGTCCGGGGCTGCAAATAAAATCGCTGAATTGGTTTATGAAGAACTTGATTTGCAATAATAAATAAAACCTCGTAGGGGCGGGTTCACCAACAATATATAACGATGATCAACAATCTATAAAAACCCGCCCTCACCCAACCGTAAATCTCAATCTGCATTATTCCGGTATTTTATAAATAAATAGGAAATAATTTGATTTGTATCGTAGGGGCGGGTTCACCAACAATATATAACGACGATCAACAATCTATAAAAACCCGCCCTCACCCATAAAATAACCCATGTCAACCTGAAATTTGCATGAAATTTCCAAATGTACATTTCGATTGTTTGTTGGGTTGGGCGGGTTTTCGAGATGGTTTGTTTCAGGCAATTATGGTTGGTGGAACCCGCCCCTACAATAGCTTAACCTCGATCATGCTTGGCAATCACCCAAATGGCATGGATCATACCCGGAAACCAGAAAAAACAGGTTAGAACCAGGTTAATCCAAAAATCAGTACCAATCCCAACCGTCAGAAATACGCCCAAGGGGGGAATAAATATGGCAGCAATGATGCGAATTAAATTACCCATCTGAGTTTCTCCAAATGACTTTTCTCTTTCAATTTAGCTTCACTGACCGACAGAACCTTTCCCGAAAAATTTCGGAGGTGCTGCCATAGTGTAAACTTCGGTTTCCTCGGCGATTACTTTTCGTAAGTGGCCGGGAACTTGCATCAATCCCAACAGCGTAATTCCGTCGAACATTCGGAACCCACCGATGGTTTGATCAGCGAGTAATTTGTCGGTAACTTCTGGTTCGGGACGGGTGTTGATTTCCTGAGTTGAAGCTACAGCAAAACCCCAAGGAGCTCCGTAGGTAGAAATAAAGCTGGTACAGGATTGAACGTTGGGGAAAACTGATTTCAGCGTATTCACAATGCGGGCGTGCATTTTCATTTCTGCTGGAGAAACAGGGCCTGCTTGTACAACAAAATATCCCGTCGGTGACAGGACACGGCGAACTTTCTCGAAGTATTCTTTTGTAAACAACTGGAAAGAAGGGCCTTCTTCAATGGGATCGGACAAGTCAGAAATGACGATATCCCAATCGTTGTCACTGTTATCTAAATAGTCCAAAGCATCGCCGATTACCACTTCGCAACGAGGGTCATCAAAGGCATTTTGGTGCATTTCTGGAAGGTGTTCGCGACAAGCATCTACTACTTCGCCATCGATATCAATCATCACTACTTTTTCAACACTTTTCCAGCGGAGCACTTCTCTAATTGTAGCTCCTTCACCGCCACCGAGAACCAGCACTTTTTTGGGTGAACCGTGCATAGTCATGGCTGGGTGAACCAGGGGTTCGTGGTACAGAAATTCGTCGCCTGTACAAGATTGCCATTTGCCATCCAAAACTAAGCCTTTGCCGTAGGTACCGGTTTCAACGACGTACATTTCTTGAAAGGCGGTTTTCTTGTAAGCAAGCACCCGCGTGATACCGTGAACGTAGATATCCCAAGGGGTAATGTACTCGCTCATCCAAAAATCTGCACGGACTTCGCTACCTGACATCCAATACTCTCCCAATCTAAACTGCTCAAGTATTAATTATTAGCACAAAATGGCGATCGCGTGTAAGTGCGATCGACACCTTAATGTTAAATTTATTAGTTACATTACTTTTGGGAAACGCTATATACATATATAATTTACTCAGGAATCACCCGCAGCGTACCTAAATATATGTTGAGAAATCCTCTGATGTTTGACCTCAAGTTTTGGATAAAATTGAGCCGTAAACTCAAAAAAAGCTTGACTCTTGGCATTGTGGCAGTCACCCTGTGTACAGCCATATTAGCTAGTTGCACTAAAGCAGAACCCCCTTTGCGAGTCGCTGCCAATGTGTGGCCTGGCTATGAAACTCTGTACTTGGCTCGCAGTTTAGGCTATTATGATAATACCCCCATTCGATTAGTAGATTATCCTTCAGGTACAGAAGAAGTACGAGCATATCGAAATGGTGAAATTGAAGCAGCCGGCATATCTATCGATCAAGCTTTGGTTTTGGCAGCCACCAATCCTGACGTAAAAATTGTAGTTGTGATGGATTTCTCTAACGGTGGGGATGTGATTCTAGGAAAACCAGAAATTAAAAATGTGCAAGGCTTAAAAAGCAGGCCAGTAGGCGTAGAATCTACGGCACTAGGAGCATTCATAATTACTCGTGCTTTAGAACAAAAAGGGATGTCTCCTCAAGATATAAAAATTGTCTCTTTAGGAGTATCCGAACACGAACGCGCCTTTAAAAAGGGAACTGTGGATGCTGTTGTTACTTTTGGTTCAGCTAGGACAAATCTGATAGCATCCGGTGCAAAGCTACTGTTTGACAGTTCGCAAATCCCTGGTGAAATAGTGGATGTTCTGATAGTACGTGATGAAGTTATTAAGAAGCAGCCTAAAACTTTGCAAACTCTAATTAATGGTCGATTTCGCGCCCTAGATTACTTGACAAAAAATCCCCAGGATGCTGCTATCAAGATTGCTCCTCGTACAGGACTTACTTCAGAGCAATTCTTAGAATCTTTAAAAGGGCTTCGCAGTCCAGACTTACAAGAAAATCAAAAATTACTAGGAAAAACAGACCCTTCATTGCTGAATGGGATCAAGCGACTGTCTCAAGTGATGTCAGACAATAAATTACTACCAAAAGCTGTAGATCCCGCTCCTTTGTTGGACGATAGACCTGTCAAAAATGTGAAGTTATGACCTAAAAAATCTGGCTGGTTTGTGGTGAATAAATGTGAGTTTTAGATTGACAATCTCGGTTTTTTGTGCAAGTAGAAAGAACGATATCGTAACTCAAATTTTATCTATAGAGGCTCTCAAAAAAGTGAGGTACAAGCCGTCTATGCCCTATGCCCAAACTTACCTCATGGAATACAGAAAGGCTATAATTCCTAACTATGAAACGATTTCCTTTTCCTCTGCGTTTCTCAATTCCTGTGATTCTGATGATTTTCGGTAGTTTGCTGGGTTTATTTTCTTTTCAACGGGAGGTCGATCTGTCTTACCACCGACAAGAAGAACAGGGAATTAGGAATTTGAAGTTTTCCGCAAATCAAATATCGGGAATGTTGGAATATTTGTACCGCAGAGGAGATGTTGAGCAAGTGGAAATCGCGATCAGTAAGTTGGGTAGCGATCGCAATATCCGCTTAGCCTTACTTTGTGATGAAAATGACACAATAATTTTGGCAACCCGTTACGAATTGCGGAATCACCCCATCAGCGATACCTCATTACCTAACTACTTGCTAGCAGAATTTTCCCAAGTTCGGGAAATCATGTCAGGAAAAGTCAATCTTGCTCAAAATAGAGAGAGTATCTGGGCAGTTTATCCGGTTTTGTTGGGGGCTAAACCGGGAGAAGTTCGCCCTTCGAGAGTTGGTATTCT
>JAYTZD010000395.1:0-6019 GCA_043742065.1 Oscillatoriales bacterium | reverse complement strand
TTCATGTTGTCTATCCTACTCCGGGTGAGCGATCGCCCGCCGTCCGCTCCGGCTGAAGCCGGAGCGCCTTTGTTAAGAAAGATGTGAGTAAGGCATAGCTTCTTAAGGGGGGCTAGGGGGGATCTAAGTTTAATAGTCAAACAGCCATCTGTGACTGGGTTTAAGCTTAAGTTGACACTAATGGGCTCTTGGAGTGTCCCTACCCCAACATAATCTTGTAGGGAAACGGCATTGCCGTCTCCTGATTTCCGGTAATATTAATTCTGATACCAACGGATTTCATCTAATAAATTCCCTGATTGATGCCGATCAAACCGCATTTTGCAAAAAAACTCCCTTTGCAGAATACAAGACATTCTGAATAACTTCTTCAGCAACAGCTTTTACTACATTAACACTGACACTATTTCCGATTTGATGATAGGCTTTGTCGTCATTGGAATGCTGGCTAAAACTATCTGGAAAACCCTGTAAACGGGCGGCTTCACGGGGAGTAATTCGGCGAACTCGGTGATTATGATAAACTCCTAATCTATTGGCATCGCTAGCAACAACTGTGACAGAAATCTTAGCTGGATCAAGAAACTTATACACTTCAAAGGAAAAGTTACCTGATACAGGTTTGTAAAGTTGATTATTCCGTTGCAGATACTTTTTTGTTACCAGGGAATCTAGAATTGCATCGAGATTGGGATGAGCGAAAAAAGTAGCTATTTGCTCTTTAGTTAAAAGCTTCCCATCTTGGTGATGTCCAAATTCTTTATTGCGCCTTTTCAATATAAAAAGATTCATCAATTCAATTTCGTCTAAACTACACTCGCCTCGCAAACCCAATTCCCAAGAATGAATCGAATTGCCGCCACGATAGTCGATTAGTCGCATTCCGTGCAAGCGATTGAGATCCTGGTTAACGATTTGTTTCAATGCGTTGACAAATTCTGGGGAACAATCATATTTTGCATCTGGATTATCTTCTAATATATCTGCAACTGTGACAGGTTGACTTAATGGATAAAATAATGATAGTTGTTGATGGTTAGAGGAATGGGAATCTTTTGGCCCTAAGTCTGAAACTAACCGAAATTGTGGCGAAGCATTTAAAACTCCTACTAGGTAAACTCGGACGCGGTTTTGAGGTAAACTAAAGTTAGAGCTGTTGAGTACAAAGTAATCGAAGCTATAATCTCGATCGGTCATTTCGCCTTTGATAGTTTCTAGGGTTTGTCCGCTGTCATGGGAGACAAGTCCTCGCACATTCTCGAAGATAAATGCTTGAGGTTTGAAAGTGTCAATCAGTCGCACAATCTCGAAAAATAGCGTGCCTCTGGTGTCTCCAAACCCTGCTTTTTTGCCTGCGTAGGAGAAGGATTGGCAAGGAAATCCAGCTAGTAATATTTGATGTTCTGGGAGTTGGTCAATTAGTCGGATGTCGCCTGAAGGTTTGTCGCAGAAATTGGTCTGGTAGACTAATTGAGCGTCGGGATTGATTTCGCTACTTAATACGCATTCTGTTTCCAGATTCAAGGAACGAGCTGCTGATTCAAAGGCTAATCTCATGCCACCTATTCCTGCGAATAAGTCGATGAAACGGATTTTTTGCATGGTGATTAACCGGGCAGTTAAAACTTATATACTGTACTATTTTTTGATCGAGGCAGAGCCTCTAGATATTCATTACCAGGCTCTGCCTGGTAACGAGGGAATTATTGGGAATGGGTGCATCTCAATTTGGTAAGGGCGAAGCATTCCGGCAGACAATTTATGAACGATTGCCAAAGATTTACTGCCGGAATGCTTCGCCCCTACGAATATATTTGCACGCGCGCCAGATGCACCCTTGGGAACTTTTGTGGAACAGGCATCTTGCCTGTTCATGAAAATGGTGTAAAATGCGAATCCGATCGCACTTTTGCCTATTTCTTGCTAGCCATCCACTTTTGCAGATCCTTAATCGTAAAAACCGCCTCAAAGTCCAATCCAACAGAGCGATAAAACTCCGCCCCACCTTGCTCTCGATCGATCAGAGACAAAATGCGATCGACCTTATAACCAGCACCCCGCAGCCTTTCCACCGCCTGCATCGCCGACTTACCCGTTGTTACCACATCTTCCAAAACCACCACATTCGCGCCCTCAGACAGCGTTGGGCCCTCAATATACGCCATTGTCCCGTGTCCTTTGGCTTCTTTTCGGACGATCAAAGCTGGTATCGGCCGATCGCCCAAAGCCGAAACTACACTCACCGCAGTTACAATAGGATCAGCACCCAAAGTCAAGCCAGCCACAGCGTCCACATCCGTCGCCAGCATCGATAACAGCAACCTCCCCGTCGCCAAAGCACCTTCAGGATGCAGTGTCACCGGTTTGCAGTTAATGTAATAGGAACTTTGCTGTCCCGAAGACAACACAAAGTCCCCTTCGCGGTAGGCAAATTCGCACAATAAATCCAAAAGTCGATCGCGCAACACCTTCAAATCCTCAGCATTCATAACTTAGACCTTGTACAAAACAAAAATAATCTGCCAATAATCAGTCTATATTGGAAGCGGAATTAATCTAGAAGCTTAAAATCATGGGTCAAAACTTAAAAAACCTGAGTAGTGTATTGATAATCGCGATCGCATCTGCCACACTAGCATCCATCAAACCAGCTCAAGCAGAAACCATTAGATTACAGCCCGTCGCCGACAGTTTCAACCGCCAATTCTTTCAAAGTTCAGGAGACTTTTACTACAACGTCAGCCTACAAGGTTACTTGGGCGACTACTTAGGCATCGGTTCCCCCAGCGGCATAGTTGCCTTTCCCGAAAAAGAAATCGAACGGGATGCTAGCCGCGTCAACGGTTTTTACCGACAAATGATGCAGCGTCAAGTTTCTTCCGATCCGATTCTCCGCGTCCCAGATGCAGCCAATCCCTTCGATTCCTCCGTCATGGCACTGCCTCCCGCTTGCCAATTCGCACCCCAGCCCAGCGGCTGTTTTCCCCCTGGTACTGGAGCGACAGAGCCCTTTGTAGAGGAACAACAACAGCCACAGACTGCTCCCGGCCCGGTTAGAGGACTTTATCGAGTATCACCGACTGGCCAAAATTAATTGCTAATGAATTAGGGAACAATGCTGCCATCAGGCATCATTGTTCTTGTCAAATTAGCTTCGGCCAGATTCGCACCCGTCAAATTTGCCCCTCTGAGATTTGCATCGGTCAAATTCGCTCCTCTCAGGTCAGCTTTGCCGAGATTTGCCCAACGCAAATCAGCGCTTCTCAACTCTGCAAAACTCAGATTTGCTCGAAAAAGATAAGCTCCAGTTAGGTGAGCTTCCGTGAGATTAGCTTTATAGAAATTAGCAACATAAAAATGCGCCTCAATCAACTGTGCTTGAGAGAGATTAGCTTGACTGAGATTAGCATTATTGAAGTTTGTCCCGATCGCATTAACACGACACATCACCGTACCGATTAAGCTAGCATCTGCCAAATCTGTCTGCTCAAGATTAGCACCACTCATGTCCGCCCCAATCAAATTTGCAAAGCTTAAGTCTGCTCCTCCCAGGTCAGCTTCCTGGAGATTAGTTCCAGTTAAATTCGCTTTAACTAAATTAGCTTCCAGCAGTTGAGTACCTGCCAAATTTGCCAGACTGAGATTAGCTTCCGCGAGGTTAGCTGAAATTAATTTAGCCTTAAATAAGTCAATTTTAAATAAGTTAGATTGACCAAGATTCGCACCTCTGAGATTAGCTTCAGCAAAGTTAGCTTCGCTAAGATCTGGTTCAATATTTGGGTGAAGATTTCTCCATTCAACCCATGTGACAGCACCCCGTTTCAGCAGCGCCAAATGCTCTTCATTTGCCATAATTGTGTCTCCTTAAAATGGCTATTCCTTGCGCCCTAAAATTGCTGGATTTTCGCGACCTGCCACATTTTCAATTGCAGCAATTGCCGCCTGGGAACCTGCCATGATATCTTGTTCTGCTCCGCCGAGATAAAGCCTTCCAAAACTACCTACAGCCTGAACCTCTAGGATATTAATAGATGCGCCTTTCTCGGCTTCATTTGCCGCTAGTGCTGCATAGGCCGCCGGCTCTACTTCTAAGACATAAAGCGTTTGTCCAGCCAACAGCAACTGTCCGCGACGACTGCGGTTGATTAATTGCGTTTGGTGAGGGTCGATGTTGCGAATAATTTGGCTGGAAATAACTCGCGGTTTAATACATTCTTCTCTGCGAACCCCAATGAATTCTAGAATCGCTTTACCCGCAGCCTTGGTTTCCCCCTGCTGGCCCGAATGTACTTCCAGAAGGCCGTACAAGCGTTCGACGATCTGTACTCCAGGGCGCACGGAGGCGGATTTGAGGGCGACATCGGTAATTCGGTTAATTTCGATGCCAGGGGAGATTTCGATCCACAGCGACGCATCCCCCGGTAGTGGCAAGAATCCAGCGGCGATTGTGCCGATGTATGCTGCGTGCTGTGGCTGTAAATTGTCTAGAAAGACGTAGCTGCGTAGCTCTATGCCCAAAAGTTTTTATCTCCGTCGATCGATCTGCAACTGTTCTCGGTGCAAGATCTGAGTGTACCGCACAAGGAAAGCGAGAAGATCGATTCAGGTAAAGTTTGATATCAATCTATAGTGATAGCTGGAATTTATCAAAATTTACTGCTACAGGTGGATTTAACTTGAATGGGCGATCGATATAGTTGTGATAGTTAAAGATTTTGCCAACAGAGAGCATTTTTAGTTATGAAACGTTCTGATTTATCTAAAGCTATCGGTGTAGTAATTATCGCTGCTGGTTTAGCAATTGCACCGACATCCTTGCCTGCTTCTGCTCAGACAAATACAGCTCCTGGTACTAACAGCACTACCACTACGACCACTCCTCGCTCGGATGTTTACCGTGCTGATGGTGATCGCGATTTTGACTGGGGATGGTTGGGATTGCTCGGTTTGTCTGGTTTATTAGGTTTGATGCCCCGTAAGCGCACAGAAACTGCCAACTACACCACTAATACAGGCGATCGCGATCCTGCTGTTCGCACTGATTACTAATCCTGCTTTCGTGTTTTTGCTGTGAGCGTTATTATACAGGGACAGGCTTTTTTCATCTGTGCGATCGTAAATAGGAATTTCTTGACCTCCACCTTTGGGGGTCTTCTGTTTTATAGATTAGGTCAAGGAATCAATTCGCCCTCACACAAAGATAAAATAGTATTCAGAAAAGCTTTTAATTCAGGACAAACTTTAGCAGCATCCACAAGATTTTGTCCATCTAATATTTTTTTGGCATCTCGTGCTTTATCATAGCTGCGACGTTTCCCTTGTTCAAATATTTCTTTGATTCGATAAGAAGGTGGATTATTGTGATTAACCAGTTCAGGATCACCGCTAGGAACCGCTCTATTACCTCCTGATATTTGCTGAATTTTTGACCAAAAAGGTAACAGCCAAGCTTCAAAGTCATGGGAAGCTGCATGAGGATAAAAGTTGGGATTTTTTCCCACCCATGCTGCCATTTTAGCTTTGGCATCGGCTGCATCTCTAAAATCTTTAGTACCTGTATAAACATCAGTTAATGCTATCACAGCATCATAACCATCTTTTTCTAAAAGATTTTCAACTACACGTTTTAGTTTGTCTTCTTTAGGAATACGACCGTGTTGAGGTTTAGTATCGAGTTTTGGCATTTGCTGCAAACGCGACTTCAAAAAACTTCGTAATATAGGCATAAAAGCTGTTTCTGTCTTTCCTTCTACTATGATGGCAATCTTCACGGTCTGCCTCCAATAATATTCATTGCCCAAAGCTGGTCTAAAGTATAATCTGCTAACCAGTGTTCTAAATCTATTGCATCAGCCCAAGTTAAAGTAGTGAGACCATCTTCAGAATCACAAACTAGCACCTCATGAGGTTCTAAAAATCGGATTAGCCGATCTGAATGAGTTGCTACAATTAATTGAGTTCTTTGAGCAGCTTCTCTCATAGCATGAGCTAGTAGTTGCAACAACTCTGGATGTAAACT
>JAYTZD010000394.1:0-12314 GCA_043742065.1 Oscillatoriales bacterium | reverse complement strand
AAATTCCAAAAAGCTCAAGCTGCAATGGAACGATACACCACCTATTATCCAAACGATGCTTATGCTTGTAGCAAATTAGGCGCTTTATATGTAGAAAGCGGACAAATTCAGCGAGGCATAGATTTATTAACTAAAGGCTTGACGGCAGTGGTCATTGATAATTCTATTGTTTACGAACTAAACTATCATTTGGGAATTGCTTATCGCCAGCAGCAACAATTTGTGAAAGCCAAAGCACACTATCAAGCAGCAATTAATACCAATGTTTTCCCAGCAATTAAATTAGGTGCTTACAATAACTTGGGAAATTTGTTCAAAGATGAAGGAGATTTGACCAGTGCACAAAAAGCCTACAAAGCTGCTTTAAAAATTGATCCCAATTTTGCAACAGGTCACTACAATTTGGGACTGACACTGAAGGCTGGCGGGAATTTGGCAGATGCGATCGCCTATTATCGACAAGCGATTAAAATCGATCCAGATCACGCCGAAGCTCATCAAAATTTAGCCGTGGCGCTATTGAAAATCGGGAAAATGCCTGAAAGTTTAGCAGAGTTCAAAAGGGCGATCGCCCTTCACGAACAGCGCCGCCCTTTTGAAGCAGAACGCCTACGCCGGGGACTGCAAGAAATGGGGCTCATATAACTCATATAACTTAGGGCTTGGAACCTTTTTAAATTTTGAATCTTCAATCCCAAATCCAAAATTTAAAATCTAAAATTCGGCCGTCGCTGATTTTCAGCTACACAAATGGATCAACAATCGCTATGCTTTAACAGAGCCTCAGTCCGATCGCTAGGTCGATCGCGTACCAGCCATGACCCAAAGTCTCAGTAAGACAGGCTTACCCCCAGCCTTCCCCGATCACACCCAACTCCCCGAATCTGACGGCACTTTTGTGAAAAACTTCCAAGAGCATCCCCAGAGCATTTTGCTCACCGACTCCCTAGAAACTACACTACAAACGCTTCATCCCGACGGACAATATGCGATCGGGCAAGATAGCGGTATCTACTGGCGCGAAACCGACCCTCCAGAAAAGGGTGCCGAAGCCCCTGACTGGTTCTACATCCCCAACGTTCCGCCTTTGTTAGACGGCGAAATTCGTCGCTCTTACGTGATTTGGCGCGAGTATATGGTGCCAATAATTGCGATCGAATTGGCCAGCGGAAATGGTTCCGAAGAACGAGACAACACGCCTTTATCTCGTTTACCAGAAGGCACTACTCAGAAACCAGGCAAATTTTGGGTATACGAGCAGATCATTCGCATTCCCTACTACGCCATCTATACAATTAAAACCAGCCAACTGGAAGTCTACAATTGGGTGAATGGGCATTATCACCGATTAGAACCGAACGATCGCGGACATTACGCGATCGACCCTATGGGCATAGAATTAGGCATATGGGAAGGTAGCTATCAAAATCAGACACAGCGGTGGTTACGCTGGTGGGATAACCAGGGCAATTTGTTACTGACAGGAAGCGAACAAGCTCGACTCGAACACCTCTACGCCCAACAGGAACGCCAGCGGGCTGAAGCCGAGAGCCAGCGGGCTGAAGCCGAGAGCCAGCGGGCTGAAGCTGAGAGCCAGCGAGCCGATCGCGCAGAGCAAACACAACAAGATGCGATTCCGCGACTCCTGTCAATGGGTTTAACCGTCGTACAAGTCGCTCAGGCGCTTTCGCTGTCAGTGGAAGATGTGCAGCGATTGAGGTAGTCAAGGCACATTTTACACCGGAATGATCAAACGGAGGAGACGGCAGTGCCGTCTCCCTACCCAAAATAACATTGTAGGGACACGGCATTGCCGTCTCCTAATTTCGGCAATAATTCCGATGCTACCGGATTTGATATGACAAACAACCCAGGAAAAATCACAATTAGAAATAAATCTTTCGAGTGGGGAAAACGCACTTACTTAATGGGCGTTTTGAATGTCACCCCCGATAGTTTCAGTGACGGCAGTGATTTCAACACCATAGAATCTGCTTTAGCCCAAGCTGAAAATATGGTAAAATCTGGAGTTGATATTATTGATATTGGCGGTCAATCCACAAGGCCCGGTGCAGCGGAAATATCCTTACAAGAAGAGATCGATCGAGTCGTTCCTGTTGTCCAAATGCTGCGACAAAAAGCAGATGTTTTTGGCTCTGTTCCGATTTCTGTCGATACTACCAGGGCGGATGTTGCTAAAGCTGCTGTGGCTGCGGGAGCTGATATAATTAACGATATTTCTGGAGCAACTTTTGACTCGGAAATGCTGTCAACCGTTGCTAAACTGGCAGTGCCAATAATATTGATGCACATTCGGGGAACTCCCCAGACGATGCAAAAACTGACTGATTATCGAGACTTAATTGGGGAAATCAGCGAGTTTTTAGAAGGTAGAATTGCAGCCGCTGTAGCAGCAGGAATTGACAAATCTCAAATAATTGTTGACCCCGGTATTGGCTTTGCTAAGACTTACACTCAGAACTTAGAAATTCTGCGTGAGTTGCCCAAATTTCGTTCTTTAAACTGTCCGATTTTAGTTGGAGTATCGCGCAAAAGCTTTATTGGACAGATTTTGAATCAGCCATTAGCCAAACAAAGAGTTTGGGGGACAGCGGCGGCTTGTACAGGTGCGATCGCGAATACGGCCGATATTTTGCGAGTTCACGATGTCAGAGAAATGCACGATGTCTGTCAGGTAGCCGACGCCATCTTCCGAAATCAGTCTTGAGCAGTGTGAGTATCGATAACTTTCATCTCCTCATGATGAGAGTGTGGCTGAATATCAGGCATAGAACCCATCAACTCATTAAGGGCTTCTGTCATGTTTCTTGGATCCATAAACAGAATTTTGGCATTATCACTTTCGCCCAATTTTTGTTGAGCGTCTAAATATTTTTCAGTTACTAAGTAATTCAAAACTTGCTTGCTATTGGGATGGGAATCAAGGGCTTCAACTAAGAGTCTCATATACTCCTTAGTACCGATCGCCTTATTGACCATTGCTTGCCACTCACTCTTCGTAGCCCGCTCCAATTCCATAGCTTCTTGCACCCTTTTTGGAGGTGTAATGCTTTGAATTTCCACCCGAATTACCTTCACGCCCCAAGTGTCAGTAGCTTCGTCCAATTTCTTGAGTAACTTCTTATTCATGTCATCTCGGGAACCCAAGATGTCTTGCATAGGTAGCCGACCAATTTCAGCGCGAAACGTAGTTAAAACTAAATTGGCGATCGCATTTTCGATTTGATCGATTCCATAATAAGCTTTCTGCAAATTGACAACCCGCCAATACACCACAGCATCGACTTCGAGAGCCACATTATCTCCCGTAATCGCTGACTGAGGTTTAATATCTAAAACTCTTTCGCGGGTTGTATCCACGCAGACAACTTTCTCTAGCACGGGACTGATCAAGTGAAATCCGGGCTTGAGAGTGCGCTTGTATTGACCCAAACGTTCGACTAAAGCTTCATCACCACCGCTGACTATTTTCACGCTTGAGTTAAGAGCGTAGCCGAGGATGAGTGCAACGAGCATGGCGAGAATAGACTGCCCCATTTCTACTTTCCTGCTAAGGTTGACTAATAATTGATCGGAATTCTACTCTAATTTAACGCAAAGTCTGCCATACAGTGCTAAAATATCTCGACTGCTAATAACTATCTTAGTCGTGCAGCCCATTTGCTGAGACTCTGACAGGTTTTGTGAAACCCAGGATATCAACAACACATTTCTACACAAAATGTCAGGAACTCAAGGCTAAAGCCACTGAGTTTCCCACTTACCGAGCTTTTTTATGAAAAACGATCGCCAGTTTGGCCCTTTACAACTTTTTACCTGGATTATCCCAAGCATTTTGGTAATGGGAGGAATCTGCGCTTTCGGAGTTGCGCCAGCAGTAGAAGCAAAATCGGGTACCGTGCAAATTTCCCAAAACTTGCAGTCGCAAACCCCCCAGCGCCCAGCCCCGCGCCCCCCAGTTCGAGAAGTTATCTCCTACGAAATGAAGGGAGACGAACTCAAAATTTGCAAGCAGCAAGGCAATACGGAGAAAAAGTGCGAAGTTGTAGCTAAAGGTTACACCGTAGCACTGAGAACCGCCAACGACCTTTACGCTCAAGGAAACGCCGCCAATGCCGAAGTTTTGTACCGACAACTGATTGCTCGCTATCCGAAACAGGGAGATGTTTACTACAAGTTGGGAACCTTGCTGTCATCCCAAGGTAAAATGAGCGATGCGATCGAGCAATTCCAAAAAGCAATTCAAGTAAACCCACAGCACGCCAAAGCTCACAACGATTTAGGTGTGGCGATGGCAAGTCTAGGGAAATTACCAGATGCAATTGTGCAATGGAGACAAGCCATTAAAATTAACAGCCAATATCCCGATGCTTTAAATAATCTAGGAGTCGCCTTGTACCAACAAGGATCCAAGGAAGACCAAGCAGAAGCAGTAGTCAGCCTCAAAAAAGCTCAGGAATTATTCGTCAAACAAGGTAGAGTTTCACAAGCCAAGAGAGTTGAGCAAATTTTGCAAGAAATCAATTCGCAATCAAGCGGTTCCTAGGCTGGATTGGTCATGAGTTATGCGTTACTGGTTATTAGGAAAAACAACCAACAAATAACAAATAACAAATAACAAATAACAAATGACCACTAACTACTGACTTCCTAAAACATTTCCTTCAAAACTTGTATAATCACATCCCCATCCACCCGATCGCTCACCGCAGCCTCACCCAAGCGCACCGGCAACACAAACCGCACCTTACCATCCTGCACCTTTTTGTCCAATTGTAAACTCTTCAAAATCTCCTCAACATCAATACCAGCAGGCAATTTAGTCGGCAAACCAGCCTTTCCTAGCAAAGCCAACTGACGGCTATCGCACCCAGCATCCCACATTTCCAATTCCACAGCCAACCGACTCGAAGCCACCATCCCGATACTCACCCCTTCCCCGTGATTGATCAACTTATAACCAGTCAAACTTTCCACCGCATGGCCAATGGTGTGTCCGTAATTCAAAATCGCCCGCAAACCAGATTCTTTTTCATCCTTGCTTACCACATCGGCCTTAGCTTGGCAAGACCTGCTCAAAATTTCTGCCAACAAATCCGCCTTCACATAGCGCATCTGATCCAAACGCTTGCAACTCTCCAACTTCTCGAACAATTGCACATCCCAAATCACCCCGTACTTAATCACTTCAGCCATCGCAGAACGAAACTCCCTCGCCGGCAGAGTTTTCAGCACATCCGGGTCAATTAAAACCAAACGCGGCTGATGAAAAGCCCCAATTAAATTCTTCCCTAAAGGATGGTTTACCCCAGTTTTGCCACCAATCGCAGCATCAACCATCGCCAGTAGCGAAGTCGGAACTTGAACAACATTAATTCCCCGCAACCAAGTAGCCGCCGCAAAACCAGTCATATCTCCAACCACGCCACCGCCCAAAGCCACCATTGTCGAGGAACGTTCTAAACGGTTTTCCAAGGCGGCAGTGTAAATTCTCTGCACCGAATTTAAAGTTTTGTACTGTTCCCCCGGTGGCAAAATGCAGTTACCAACCTGAAAACCCGCCGATTCCAGTGCCGCAGTCGCTCTTTCGCCATAATGCCGAAAAATCGACTGATTCGATACCAGCAGCACTTTCTTGCCCAAGTTCAGCCCACCCATCAAGCTGCCGAGTTCGTCTAAACCGCCCGATCGCACGGAAACATTGTAGGATTGTGGCCCCAAGTCAACTTTAATTACTGATTGCATATTTATCTACTTTAGATATTAGATTATAGATTATAGTTCTTATATGTCTTTTTATTGATTGTTTTGGAGAAATTGTAATGAGTCTTAGCGGAGCAATAACTTTTTTTGGTCTTTTCGGCGGAATGCTGGGCGTGGCGACAGTGCTAATGTTTGGTTTGCGCGCTGTCAAACTCATCTAGTTTACTGATTTAGATGTCAGAACCAGAGGATTTAATCTCTGGCAAAAGTACGATCGGGCGAAGTATTTGCGCTAAAAATCTCTAGTTTGATCTGTAGATTTATGGCGCAACTGCTTCATTTGATAGCACGGAATACTATAATTTGCTAATTCAATACTTGACTGACCGACAATTGGATCAATGCTTGAATCCTTACCTTGAGAGTAATCCTAAATCTGAGATTTATTCGCATTCAGCATGGATTTTTTTAACGGATGCAACGGATGTTCGCAAACAGTTGCATCACCTTGACTTTGAGTCCTCAAAGATTTGAGATTCTTCGCTTTACTCAGAATGACATAATGGCTTTACTCGGAATGACATAATCTAAAATAACTTCTACATCCCCTCAATCTAAAATCCAAAATCTAAAATCCAAAATCAATATGTCTCATTCCACCGATATCATTACCCTCGCCCGCTGGATGGCCTCCGACTTCAGCAACCAGGCCCAAGCCTTTGAAAATCCGCCCTTCTTCGCCCACATCCGTGTCTGTATGAGACCCCTACCCGTGGAACTTTTGGACGGCGTAAGTCTGTATCTAGAACAAGCCTACGACATCGAACTCAACTCCCCGTACCGAGTCCGAGTGCTAAAATTAGTCCCGATGCCCGATCGCATTGATATCGAAAATTATGCGATCGTCAACGAAGAACAATTCTACGGCGCCTCCCGCGATCGCCAAAAACTGCAAGAACTCAAAACAGCCGAATTTAAACTAATGCCCGGTTGCACCTTTCTGACGCACTGGACGGGCAGCAGCTTCAAAGGTCGCGTTGAACCCGGAAAAGGCTGTATGGTAGTCAGAAAAGGCAAAAATACCTATCTAGACAGCGAATTCGAGATCGATGGAGACAAATTCATCAGTCACGATCGCGGACGAGACCCAGAAACCGATGCCCATGTCTGGGGAGCCCTCGCTGGGCCCTTTGAATTCACCCGTCGGGCTAGCTTTGCCGATGAAATTCAGACTTAAAACAGAAAAATCGAGTCGGGATTTGGCAAACAACCCGGTTGATTTAAGGTTCACAATGCACCAATACCTGGTACATTAACGCAGTATTGGCAAGCAAGATTCATCTTTGTTTTATGAAAGTCCTGGTTATTGGTGGCGATGGCTATTGCGGTTGGGCAACCGCACTCTACCTTTCAAACAAAGGTCACGAAGTTGGCATCCTCGACAGCTTCGTGCGGCGGCATTGGGATCTGGAACTGTGCAGCGACACCCTCACTCCCATTGCACCTATTCAGCAACGACTCCAGCGGTGGCAAGATTTAACGGGTAAGTCGATCGACTTGTTCGTCGGTGACATCACCAACTATGATTTTCTCAGCAAAAGCATGAGAAAATTTGCACCAGAGGCTGTAGTCCATTTCGGCGAACAACGTTCGGCACCTTTCTCGATGATCGATCGCGAACACGCAGTCCTTACCCAAGTCAATAATGTAGTTGGGACACTAAATCTGCTGTACGCCATTCGCGAAGATTTCCCCGATTGTCACTTAGTCAAATTGGGGACGATGGGCGAATATGGCACGCCGAATATTGACATCGAAGAAGGCTACATCACGATCGAACACAACGGCCGCAAAGATACACTACCCTATCCCAAACAGCCGGGAAGTTTTTATCACCTTTCCAAAGTCCACGATTCGCACAATATCCATTTTGCCTGCAAAACATGGGGTTTAAGAGCCACTGACTTAAATCAGGGTGTCGTCTACGGCGTACTCACCGAAGAAACAGGCATGGACGAACTGTTGATCAACCGTTTGGACTACGACGGAGTATTCGGTACAGCTTTGAACAGATTTTGCGTTCAAGCTGCGATCGGTCATCCTTTGACAGTTTATGGAACTGGCGGACAAACCCGCACCTTCTTAGACATTCGGGATACCGTACGGTGCGTCGAATTGGCGATCGCAAACCCCGCCGAAGCCGGACAATTCCGAGTCTTCAACCAATTCACCGAACAATTCAGCGTCGGCGACTTAGCCTCATTGGTGCAAAAAGCAGGCATGGCAATGGGATTAAAAGTGGAAATTAACCATCTCGAAAATCCCAGAGTCGAGAAAGAAGAACATTATTTCAATGCTAAAAACACCAGTTTGCTAGACCTCGGTTTGCAGCCGCACTTACTATCAGATTCCTTGCTCGATTCTCTGCTGAATTTTGCTACCAAGTATCAGCATCGTGTCGATAAGAATCAGATTTTGCCGAAGGTTTCTTGGCGGTAAAGTTAGGCAATATTTGTGACAATCAAAGAGATTTGTATCTGCGATTTTTAGCAAATATATTTGTAGGGGCGAAGCATTACGGCAGTTAATTTCTGGCAATCACGAATAAATTTTGTGCCGGAATGCTTCGCCCTTACTTGCAAAATTACGGCAGTGAATCTCTGGTGACCACTAATAAATTGTCTGCCGTAATGCTTCGCCCTGACAAAATTGAGATGCACCGAAGTCCTTACTACAAACTAGAAAATATTCAATTGAGCAAAATCAAAACTAGAATTCTCATTCTGTTGTTTTTAGTTGTTTTGCCGGGATTTTCGGCTAGTGCAGTTTGTGCCTATTATTTAATACCGGAATGGGAGGCGCTAACAGCTAGTTATCAAAATTATCGCCGAGTTAGCGAATCCCCATCTGCGACTGATATACAAATATCAATTGCCAGGACTGCACAGGAAATTCACAGAATTAATTGCTTTGCTGAAGGTGTGGGATTGCTTTTAGGTGGGATAGTTTTCTCAATTGGAATTCAAGGAATTTGTCTCTTACCTCAAAAAAATATTGATGGGAATTAGTTGTGGTGAAACTGCTAACAGAACCTTACTTAAATCAGGTAAATAATTGGCCGAAAACAGGTCGTCATATTCTAGCACAATTTGACAAGGATACTGTTGTAGTTTATCAAGCTTATCGTCCGGCGATCGGTCTTTTTGCAGCAGAACATGGTTATTTCGGCGGTGAATTCAGTCTGAATCGCATGAGTTGGATTAAGCCCAATTTTCTATGGATGATGTATCGATCGGGATGGGGCACAAAACCTGGACAAGAAGTGACTCTGGCTGTTTCGCTTCTGCGATCGGCTTTTGACCAAATTTTAGCATCCGCTGTCCATTCTAATTTCGTTCCAGAAATCTATGAAAGCGCCACAGCATGGGAACAAGCTGTTAAAAATTCGGCTGTGCGGCTGCAATGGGACCCGGATCATCACCCAAGTGGGGCAAAGCTGGAACGACGGGCAATTCAACTGGGTTTACGCGGCAGTGTTTTGGCTAGTTACGCGCGAGATTGGATTGTTGATATCGAGGATATTTCCGAATTTGTCCAGCAACAGCGACAATATCTAGAAGGATCTCGCCCGGAATTACTTACTCCCTCCGAGACAGTCTATCCTGTTATCGACCCCGATGTTTGCCAAAGGCTAGAATTATCAATTTCCCAACAATATAAGAATAACTAAATCCCTCTTCCTTCTTCCCTCTTCCCTCTTCCTTCTTCCCTCTTCCTGAAGCGTTCCCTGAGCGGAGTCGAAGGGCCTTCTTCCTTCTTCCTTCTTCCTTCTTGCCTCTTGCCTCTTCCCTCTTCCTTCTTCCTTCTTCCTTCTTCCTTCTTCCTTCTTCCTTCTTCCTTCATTTTATGAAAATTGCTCTGTTCACTGAAACATTTTGGCCAAAAATAGATGGCATTGTGACACGCCTGATTCACACTGTAGATCACTTGCAGCGCGCCGGCGAACAAGTTCTGATCTTTTCCCCAGATTACGGAATTACAGAATACAAAGGAGCTAGAATTTACGGTGTTGAGGGTTTGCCTTTGCCCATGTATCCAGAATTGAAAATGGCATTGCCTAATGCGACAATTGGTCGTGAATTAGAGCAATTTAAACCAGATATTATTCACGTTGTCAATCCCGCTATTTTGGGATTGGGTGGCATATATTATGGCAAAAAACTCAACATTCCGATTTTGGCTTCCTACCACACACATTTGCCGAAATATTTGCACCATTACGGTTTTGGAATGCTCGAACCTTTATTGTGGGAATTGCTCAAAGGTGCTCACAATCAAGCCGAATTAAATTTGTGTACTTCCACAGCAATGGTGGAGGAACTCAGAAGTCATGGGATCGATCGCGTAGACTTATGGCAGAGGGGCGTAGATACCGAAATGTTTGTCCCCGAATTGGCAAGTCGAGAAATGCGATCGCGCCTTTCCCAAAACCATCCCGACAGTCCCCTATTGCTTTATGTCGGCCGTCTCGGCGCAGAAAAGGAAATCGAAGCCATCAAACCAGTGCTCGAAGCAATTCCAGACGCCCGCCTCGCCCTCGTCGGAGATGGCCCCCACCGACAAACCCTAGAACAATATTTTGCCGACACCCCCACCAATTTTGTCGGCTACCTCAAAGGGCAAGAACTAGCCTCTGCATACGCATCCGCAGACGCCTTCATTTTTCCCTCCCGCACCGAAACCCTAGGCTTAGTGCTCCTAGAAGCAATGGCTGCGGGGACACCCGTAGTCGCGGCGCGCAGTGGCGGAATTCCCGATATCGTCACCGATGGTGTTAACGGATATTTATTTGACCCCACCGATGAAGCAGGTGCCACCGTCGCCACCCAACGCTTATTTGCCAACCCCGAAGAACGGGAAAATCTGCGCCAAAATGCCCGCCGAGAAGCTGAACGCTGGGGTTGGGCCGCCGCTTCTGGACAATTGCAGTGCTACTATCAATCCGTGATATTTGCCCAATCCATGTCTTCTGTGGCGTGACGGATTCACAGTAACTGATTACAGTAAGGGTTGAGGGAGGATTGCGTAGCTATTCTCCTCCTTGGTTTAACATTAGACTATCAATAGCTTTCTCTAAGTCTATTCTAGATTTGCATAGGTTTTAGTAGCGGTTAGCCTAGCCACATAGTCTTAAAATTCCGTCAAAATTTTAACCAATAGCAAAATCTAGTTTTTGATAAGTGGTCAGTCTACCCTCTGAAAAAGCAGTTAATCATGACATTCTCCAATGCTGGTAGCGTTCTGGCTACACTGACTCAAGTCAATTTAATGGGGGCGCTAACCTCCCGTGTTAAGAGCCTACCAGTTCCGGAATTAGTCTGTTTGCTGGACTTTATCACGGCTGAATTTCAGCAATTTATCCGGGCGATGGACCTGATTAACAATGAAGCCCTCGAAAGTCTCTTAGAGCAACTCTTAGATGCTTTCACTGTCAAAATTGGCCTCATTCTCCAAGCAGACAGGACGACAATCTTTTTGCTAGACTCCACCAAAAACCAAATTTGGCACAAAACAGTTGATTCTACGGGTAAACCTGTAGAAGTTCGCTTACCTATGGATGCAGGTATTTTGGGTCATGTAGCCAGTACCGGAGAATCGATCAATTCCTTTGAGGCCAGCGAACATGAGCTGTTCAATTCGGAAGTTGATGAGCCTTATGATTACGAAATCAAGAGCATCCTCTGTATGCCAATTTTTAGCAGCAAAAGCCAAACTGAGCCTGTAGCAGTAGTCAGACTTTTGAATAAAGCAGGAAATGTTCCTTTTAGTGAAGAAGACGAACAGCAGTTTCGAGTTTTTGCAGATTCGATTGGGATTATTCTCGAAAGCTGTCAGTCTTTCTATGTAGTCGCTCGCAACCAGCGAGGAGTGGCGGCGCTATTGAGGGCTACAACGACTTTGGGTCAAAGTCTTGACTTAGAAACAACTTTGCAATCGGTGATGGATCAAGCTCGCGACTTGATGCAAGCAGACCGCAGTACGCTATTTTTGTTAAATCGGGAAACCAACGAACTTTGGACAAACATCACCAAAGCCGATGGTAAAACAATGATGAAACTCCGCATTCCTGCTAATAAGGGAATTGTTGGCTATGTAGCTTCCACAGGTGAAATTCTAAATATTATAGATGCTTACGATGACCCTCGTTTCGACCCCACTACAGACCAACAAAGTGGATATCGAACTCAGACAGTCTTGTGTATGCCAGTTTTCAATGCTAAAGGTGAGTTGATCGGGGTAACTCAACTAATTAATAAGAACCAAGGAACTTTCACTAATTCTGATGAAGAATTTCTGCGCGCCTTCAATTCCCAAGCAGGAATGGCACTGCAAAATTCTCAACTGTTTGAGAATATGATGGTCGAAAAACAGTATCAAAAAGATATGCTACAAAGTCTTTCTGATGCAGTCATTTCCACTGATTTTCAAGGTCGTATTGTAACTATTAATGAGGCGGCTCTAGAACTTTTGGGCTGTCCGATAAATCAAGATAAAAGTAAAGAAAATCCCCAGCTTTGGGAAGAAAAACT
>JAYTZD010000393.1:0-12324 GCA_043742065.1 Oscillatoriales bacterium | reverse complement strand
GTGTTTTGAAGAATGTGGAAGAGTTGACTCCTGAACTAATTGGGGAATTAATGGGAATAGGACATAGGGAATAGGGAATTGGGGATTGGGGATTGGGGATTGGGAATTGGTTGTTACAACGAACAAATAACCCTTCGACTCCGCTCAGGGTACGCAAATAACCAATAACCAATAACCAATAACCAATAGCCAATAAACAATAACCAATAACCCTTCGACTACGCTCAGGGTACTGCAAATAACCTTGATATTATTTCAAATTCAAGAATTTATCCAAAGCACTAACTACAACTGGCGGCCAACGGCGAGTATTCTTCACCCAATCGAGGTCTTTGTAACGCGAGTCAAGACCGATTGCCGCTACCCAATTACTCTCAGCTTCCCCACGTTGTCCCGCCTCCCAAAGACAAGCGCTGAGGGCCGCTCTCATGTCGGCAAATTGCGGGTATCTGCGGACAATATTTTTCATGTTGCGAATTGCTTCTTTTGGTTGCCCATTTTGATACAGTGCAAGGGCATGATTGGCACGAGCAAAGGCATATTCTGGAGCTAATTCAAAGGCTTTGCTGTAATCAATAATTGCTTGCTTCCATTGACCTAAACCTGCTTCAGCATTGCCTCGATTGTTGTAGGCTGCTGGATCTTTTGGTTCTAATTCTAGTACATGATTATAGTCGGCAATCGCTTCTTCCCAACGTCCTAAACCTTCCAAGGCTGTGCCACGATTTAAGTAAGGATCGGGAGCATTCGGGACTAATTCCATTGCTTTTTCGTAATCGGAAATTGCTTCTTTTAGCAGGTTCTGACTGACTCTAGAATTACCACGGTTACTCCAAGCGGCTGCTTGATCGGGAAATTTGTCAATGATTTGAGTCCAAAAACTTTCAGCTTTGGGAAACTTGCCTTCATTTGTCGCTTCAAAAGCTTTTTGAATGAGTTCTCCTAATTCCTGTTGGGGATCGGTAATATTTGTTGTCTCAACTTGTGCTGCGGCGGGCATGATATTTCCGAAGCAAACTAACCCGGTTACAATTATTACTGTCAAAAATCTTAAGAGCGATCGCATCATAGTTTTTGGAAGTTAAAACTTTACCTAACATATTATATTAGTAAGTCTTGGCTGGATCAGGTAGGGGGAATTTTGTGAGAAAACGCTTGCTAATTTTGGGAGGAACGGGAGATGCGGCACAACTAGCGGCGCGAGCTTCCCAAATTGCTAATCTAGATGTGGTTTCTTCGCTAGCAGGACGCACCAAACATCCTTCTACTCCCAAAACGGGTACGGTGCGAATTGGTGGGTTTGGGGGAGCATCTGGACTGGCTGAGTATTTGACCGATCGCGCGATCGACCTATTGATTGACGCTACTCATCCGTTTGCAGCTCAGATTTCTACCAATGCTGCAACGGCTGCGGCTGAATGTCGATTACCCCATTTGATGCTGGTGCGTCCAGCTTGGCAGCCTGTGGAGGGCGATCGCTGGATTGAAGTCGAAAGCCACGAAGCCGCTGTCATGGTCTTATTAGGGCAGTCTCAGCGCGTATTTCTCACCATTGGTAGACAGGAATTGGGTGCATTTGCTAGTTTGGATGCCATTTGGTTTCTGATGCGCGCGATCGATCCCCCAGCCCCAGATATTCTATATCCTCACGGCAAATTGCTATTAGCAAAGGGGCCTTTTTTCTTAGACAATGAGCGACAATTGCTGATCGAACATCAGATAGATACAATTGTCAGCAAAAACAGCGGTGGCGATGCCACTTATGCGAAAATTGTAGCCGCGCGGGAATTGGGAATTCCGGTGGTGATGGTGCGGAGGCCACCGATACCGGCTGTTGCGGTGGTTGCTGATGTCGAAAGTGCGATCGCATGGCTACTAAAACAGTTATAGCACCAAGGCGCTTTGATCATTGCTCCCTGAGCGGAGCGTCGCCCTGAGCGTAGTCGAAGGGTCGAAGGGTTCAATAACCATAAATGCTTTAACACCTTGGCAGTTGCTATATATTAATTAGGTAAATTAACACTAAAACAAATGGCTAAAAATTATTGGATTGTTGCATTCATTATCTTTGCCTTAATTACCAGCTTTGGCACTTTCACCTACGCTCAAAATTCAGCCGATACACCTTTTGAATTTGCCTTAATTGGCGACTTACCCTATAGTCCAGAACAGGAAGTAAAGTTTCCGAATTTGATGGCAGATATCAATCGATCTTCCTCAGCATTTGTTGTCCATGATGGCGATATAAAAAGCGGTGGGAGTCTCTGCGATGATGCAACATTTGTCAGTCGCAAGCAGTTATTTGATAATTTCGCAATGCCATTTATTCTGATTTATGGCGACAATGAATGGACAGATTGTCACCGTAAAGGCAACTACGATCCGATAGAAAGACTTGCTAAACTACGGGAAATATTCAGTCAGGGAAATCAAAGTCAGGGAAAACAAACTTTGACCCTCACCCGTCAAAGCGAGAATCCAGAGTTTACTAAATACCGTGAAAATGTCCGCTGGAATTATCACGGCATCACGTTTTTTGGAATTAATATGCCAGGAAGCAACAACAATTTTGGTCGTACTCCTGAAGCCGATTTAGAATATGCCGATCGCAATTTAGCCAACTTAGCCTGGATCAAAGCATCTTTTGCCTTAGCCACCCGCAACAACAGCAAAGGAATCATGTTAATCGCCCAGGCAAATCCGGGATTTGAACTCGATCGCACAGATAAAAGAATAACTGGCTATAACGACTTTATCACAACTCTCGAAACTGAAACCCGTAAGTTTAAAGGACAAGTCGTATTCGTCCACGGCGATACTCACTATTTCCGCATCGACAAACCTTTACCCCGTTTCACCGACGAAACTCAACTCCCCAGACTAACAAACTTTACCAGAGTTGAAACTTTTGGTTCTCCAAATGTGCATTGGTTGAAAGCTTTTTACGATCCCAAAAATCCCAATGTGTTTGAATTCAAACAGCAGATTGTTCCACAAAATTAAGCAATTTGCTTCGCCTCCACCATCATTCGTACCACATCCTGCATCTGATACTTCGCCTCCCATCCCAACTTAGTCTTCGCCTTAGCCGGATTCCCTTTCCCCACAGCAATCTCCGTCGGCCTGTAGAGACTCGCATCCGTTACCAGATGCTCCCGCCAATCCAAACCAGCACAAACAAAAGCCGTTTGCACAAATTCTTCCAGAGCAAAACTGACACCCGTAGCTATTACATAATCGTCCGGTTCATCCTGCTGCAACATCAAATACATTGCTTCCACATATTCCGGGGCCCAACCCCAATCTCGCTGTACTGAAATATTACCTAAATGTAGTTTTTCGGAACTCCCCGCAGCAATCCGAGAGACAACTGATACAATTTTTTGGGTTACAAACCTCTCCGGCCGCAGCGGCGACTCATGATTGAATAGAATACCAGAACAGGCAAACAAATTGTACGCTTCCCGATAATTTGCTACTTCCCAAAATGCTGCTGCTTTTGCCACAGCGTAAGGGCTTCTGGGACGAAATGGCGTATTTTCATCGGCAGGATTGCCTCCAGTATCCCCAAAACATTCGCTAGAACTAGCGTTATAAAGTTTAATTTTGCCACCTGTAAATCGAATCGCTTCTAATAGATTTAATGTACCAGTGGCAATACTTTCGAGTGTTTCTACAGGTTGTTCAAAGGATAGACCAACGGAACTTTGACCTGCTAGATTGTATACTTCGTCTGGCTGAATTTTTGCTAGTACCTGCAAGACGCTGCGAAAATCGTTGAGAGACATGGATTCTAGTTTTACTTGCTCTCGGATTCCCAAACGGGCTAGGTTTCCGAAACTAGACATTTGGGCGTCTCTGGAAGTGCCGGAAACTTGATAACCTTGATCTAAAAGTAGTTTCGCTAAATAAGCTCCGTCTTGACCGGATACACCACAAATAAGTGCTTTTTTCATATAGTTATTTTGATGATTCCGGCGGTTGAAACCGCGACTATAAAAACGAAGTCTGCCTCCGCAGACTAAGACAGGAATTACCCAAAGTCTGTGTGTCATACTGAGTTGCACTCTTTATGATAGAGGAGAAGGCAGTGCCGTGTCCCTACAATATTATTTTAGGTAGGGACACGGCACTGCCGTCTCCTAATTTCTTCGCTCAGCATGACAGGAATGGACTGATCCCCGACTTCTTAAAAAAGTCGGGGATCTAAGAATCTAAGCTTCCCAACGTTCGGCAACTAATTCAGCCAAGTCAACAACGCGCTGACTGTAGCCCCATTCATTGTCATACCAAGCCAATACCTTCACCATGTCGCCGTCCATGACTAGCGTCAAGCTAGAATCTAGGATGGAAGAAGCATCATTTCCTCGATAATCCGAAGAAACTAAAGGCAAGTCGTTGTACTCCAAAATCCCTTTCATGGAGCCAGCGGCGGCTTCCTTGAATACTTGATTTACTTGCTCGGTAAAGGTCTTTTTCTCTACCTGAGCCACAAAATCAACTACAGAGACATTGGGGGTTGGCACGCGCATGGCAATACCATTTAATCTGCCCTTCAATTCTGGAATTACCAAAGCTACAGCTTGAGCAGCACCGGTCGAAGTTGGTACAATATTCATCGCCGCCGCCCGTGCTCGCCGCAAGTCGCGGTGGCTAGCATCTAACAAGCGTTGGTCGCCTGTATAGCTGTGGGTGGTGGTCATCATGCCTTTGATGATGCCAAAATTTTCGTGGAGCACTTTCAATACAGGAGCTAGACAGTTGGTTGTACAGCTAGCATTACTGATGACTGTGTAGTCACTGTGCTTGTAGTTGTGGTGGTTGACTCCCATCACATATGTACCGACTTCTGGCCCTTTGCCGGGAGCGGTAATTAGGACTTTTTTGGCGCCGGCAGTGATATGCTTTGATGCACCAGCTTGGTCAATAAAGACGCCTGTTGATTCAATAATCAGATCAATACCCCACTCTTTCCAAGGCAAGTTTAGAGGATTGCGATCGCTGACGCATTTAACTGTCTTGCCGTTGAGGGTAATCGAGTTTTCATCCGTAGTGATGTCCACACCCTTCAACGTTCCCATCATGGAATCGTATTTGAGCAAGTGAGCATTACTTTTTGGATCGGAAGTGTCATTAATAGCTACCAATTCTAGCTGGCTGTTTTCTCGGCCTAGCAAACACCGCGTAAAACTGCGCCCAATACGCCCAAAACCATTGATCGCGACTCGAATCACCTTAGTACCTCCTAATGATGGCTACCCCTGATTCAGGGTGAAATTTTGGAAAAATTTAAGAATTAGCTATGAAAGAAGATCATACCGCAAGCGCTGATCATTTCTGATTTTTCGTCTATAATGTCAAATCCTCGATCGCGAATGCTTCAGATTCTGATACTTGATCTATTAATAAAGCTGATGAGTCATCATATAAGTCTCGATCGCCTCTGGAACTAAATGCCCGATCGCACGGCCTTCACTACAGTACCGACGGATCAAACTCGACGAAATCTCGATCGCAGGCATAGTCAAAACCTGCCACCGAATTTGCACACCCCTCATCGCCATCTGCGTCGCCACAACAGAACAAACATGATTCGTCTCAACCAGCATCTGTTCTGTCCCAGAATCGATCGAACTAAATCTGCCCCCCACCTCAACACCCACATTCCCGCGTGCCGCCACCAACCACTCACACAATCCAGCAATTTCCGTACACCTAGGCCATTTGGCCAAAGTAAGGATCGCATCAGCGCCAATAATCCAGTAAAGCTGAGCCTCTGGATACAAATTTTTCAGATATAGCAAAGAGTCGATCGCACCAGTAGCAGAACCATTAGTATCTAGCGGTAAAAGTCCAAAATCCGGTCGTCCAGCCGTCGCCAGAGCCACCATTTCGCGCCGTTGTTCAAAACTTGCCAAAACGCTGCATGACTTGTGAGGAGGATGGGGATCGACCGCCCAGACTACGCGATCGAGCGCACATTGACAGACTGCCATCTCGGCGATCGACAAATGTCCACAGTGAACCGGATCGAAAGTCCCCCCAAAAATCGCTACTTTTTGCATACAAAGTGGTATTCTCGGTAAATCTTTGTGGGTTTCACCCCGCATCAGGCATAAAAATACTGCGGAGCCTTTGCTGCTTCCCAGTAGAGCGAGGGGATGGAAAAAAATCATACAGGAATATGCTATCGTCCCAAAATCAGTCTGTTGCCCAGACCCCAAAGCCCATCCTCTCTAACCTGCAATTTTATAACTGTTGTTCCGGAAATCTACTCGGTACTAAAGTCAAATAGGATACAAGAAAAACATCTCTGCCAATCCCGACATCGAGGAACGTGCAGAGAAAATTGTACAAAAATCTATAGCGAAATGTATCCTGAAAAAATAATTCTTGATATCATGTCGCGTGTTATTGGCGTGGTGTGGTGCGTGAGGAGCGAAAATGCCAAGTTCTGTTGATTTTACTGGTAAACCATTTCATTTCATCGGCATTGGTGGAATCGGAATGTCAGCCCTTGCCTACATTCTAGCGAAACGCAACTTGCCTGTGTACGGTTCGGATATTAAATCCAGCCACATAACTCAGCGCTTGCAAGCAATGGGGGCTCATATTTTTTGGGGTCAAAACGCTAGCAACTTTGAGCTATTTCAAAGGTCTGCCCTTGACCACAGTCAGGCTGTTAAACCCCCAGAAAAAGCCGTATCTTCGGTGATAGATGGTCGGGTGGGTGGCTCTGTGGCTACCGCCCAAGCTCTCAAACACAATGGCAGTGACCAAGCAGCCAAATCGGTGCTGGGACTGCCCCAAGTAGTCTGTTCTACGGCTATTCATCAAGCAAATGCTGAATATCGAGCCGCTTTAGATTTAGGCTGTCCGATTTTTCATCGATCGGATGTGTTGGCAGCCTTAATTCAAGATTACCAGAGCGTTGCCGTAGCAGGTACTCACGGTAAAACTACCACTAGCAGTTTAATCGGCTTCATGCTGATGACTGCCGGTTTAGACCCGACCATAGTTATAGGAGGCGAGGTAAATGCTTGGGAAGGCAATGCCCGTTTGGGGGAAGGCCCCTACTTAGTTGCCGAGGCCGATGAATCTGACGGTTCTCTCGTCAAGCTGGTAGCCAAAATTGGCGTGGTGACAAATGTGGAACTGGATCATCCAGACCATTACAATACCCTTGACCAGGTAATAGACATCTTTAAGGTGTTTGCCCAAAACACTCAAACTTTGATCGGCTGTATTGATGACGAAATCGTCAAAGACTGCCTCAAACCAAATATCAGCTATAGCTTGCAGCCAGACAGCGGTGCTGACTACACGGCAGATCAAGTCCTGTACGGGGCTGACTGTACCAAGGCTCGGATTTGGGAACGAGGAGTTCTGTTGGGGGAAATGGAGTTGAAGTTGCTAGGGAAACATAATCTTAGCAATGCACTAGCCGCGATCGCAGTTGGTAGATTATTGGGAGTAGAGTTTTCGGCAATTGCCTCTGCAATGGCTAGCTTTGAAGGGGCGCGTCGCCGTTTTGAGGTACGGGGATTTCACAATGACATCCTATTTGTGGATGACTATGCCCACCATCCTAGCGAAATTCATGTCACCTTGGCCGCCGCTCAGTTGCGTATAAAAGGTAGCGAAAAAAATCCTAAATCTGGAAGAGTGGTTGCCATTTTTCAACCTCACCGCTACAGTCGGACTCTGACATTTTTGCCGGAATTCGCCCAATCTTTTGGTGATGCTGACTTGGTTGTTGTTTGCGATATTTATAGTGCTGGGGAACCTGATTTAGGACAAATTAGCGGGCAGAAGGTGGCTGATTTGATTGCTAAAGAAGGGCGACAGGTGGAGTTTCAGGCTTCTCTGGAGTCGGTAAGTAAATTTTTAACCCAAAATTTGCAGCCTGGGGATTTGGCTCTGTTTCTGGGTGCTGGGAATCTCAATCAGATTATTCCAGAGGTGATGGCTGTTTATCAATCAGTCGATCGCTCCGATTAGCCGATTCCTGAGATAGCTGGACATACATTGATTATGGCGGTGCAAGAGTTGACAGCGCTTCGCATGAAATCCCCGTGCGTTCACGCCGGGGATCGTCAAGTGAATCGATTTTCAACTAAGTATTCAATCAAAGGTAATTTTAAGGATTTGCAAGATGGTGACTATCTCGAATAACTCCTCTGTTAAGGACTATCGACGAGTGTATTCTCCTATTTCTTTGCGGGGAACTGACTGCAAGATTAACTCCCAAGTTTCACTGGCGAATATGACTTCCTTCCGAGTAGGTGGGCCAGCAGAATGGTACATTGCTCCCCGCAGCATAGAAGCTTTGCAAGCGAGTTTTGCATGGGCTGATGCTGAGGGGCTGCCTGTGACTCTGCTAGGTGCGGGTTCTAATCTGTTGGTGAGCGATCGGGGTTTATCCGGTTTGGTCGTCGGCACTCGATACTTGAAACAGGTGAGTTTTAATGAAGAAACAGGTCAAGTAACAGCCGGGGCGGGGGAGTCAATTCCCCGCCTCGCTTGGTTAGCGGCTAAACGCGGCTGGAAAGGCCTCGAATGGGCTGTCGGCATACCGGGCTCAGTGGGAGGGGCTGTGGTGATGAATGCGGGGGCTCACAGGGGCTGTACGGCGGATATTCTAGTCAATGCGATGGTACTATCTCCCCGTGGGAAGATGGAAATTCTGACACCCCAAGAGTTGGGCTATCGTTACCGGACATCGTTGTTGCAAGGCGGCGAAAGACTGGTGACAGAAGCGACTTTTCAGTTACAGCCGGGATTCGACCGATCGCAAGTAATGGCAGAGACTAACAATAATTTCAGCCAGCGGCGAACCAGTCAACCTTACCACCTGCCTAGCTGTGGCTCCGTCTTCCGTAACCCCAGCCCAAAGGCGGCCGGCTGGTTAATTGAACAAGCTGGACTTAAAGGATATCAGATCGGCGGGGCCCAAGTAGCTCAACGCCATGCTAACTTTATTCTTAACTGCGGTTCAGCAACGGCTAATGATATTTTTCAAGTCATCCGCCATGTCCAACAGCAAGTCCAGCAGCGGTGGTCGCTGTTGTTGGAGCCAGAAGTTAGAATACTGGGAGAGTTTCCGTTCTAGGGCATTATTAACTTAATAAAGAAGCGGCAGACTAACAGCCCACACACCATCACAAATTAATCATGACAAAATCAGGACAAGGATTTGGCTTCGGCCTCGGCAAAATGAAAGAATTGACTGAAGCTTTCAAAAAAGCTCAGCAAGTTCAAGAAGGAGCTAAAAAGCTTCAAGAAGACTTAGATCAAATGGAAATTGAGGGAACTGCCGGCGGTGGCCTGGTTAAAGTTTTTCTCAGCGGCAACCAAGAACCCCGTCGCGTGGAAATCTCCCCGGATGCTATGGGTGAAGGTGCTGATGTAGTTTCTGACCTCGTGACAGCCGCGATGCTGGATGCCTACACTAAATCAACGATGATGATGCGGGAAAAAATGGAAGAACTGACCGGCGGACTGAATATCCCTGGTTTCAGTTAATCAGTTGACGGTTGACCGAATTTTAGATTTTAAATTTTGGATTTTGGATTGAATATTCAAAATCCAAAATTTAAAAAGGTCTGAAGGTTAACTGTTGACAACAAATAACAAATAACAAATAACCAATGCCCAATGCCCAATGCCCAACGCCCAATAACCAATGACTAAACTATTATTTGTGTGTCTGGGAAACATCTGCCGATCGCCCTCAGCAGAAAATATTATGAATCACTTGATCGAAAAAGCGGGTTTAGGCGATCGAATCACCTGCGATTCTGCTGGAACTGCTGGCTATCATATTGGCAGTCCTCCTGATAGTAGAATGGCAATAGCGGCAAAGAAGCGAGATATTGAATTGTTAGGTGCAGCCCGCCAATTTAAAAGAATAGACTTTGAGAATTTTGATTTGATTTTAGCGATGGATCGGGATAATTATCGGAATATTCTTGCCCTCGATAATGGCGGAAAATATAAAGAAAAAGTACGGTTGATGTGCAATTTTTGCCAGAAACATGACTTGAAAGAAGTCCCCGATCCTTATTATGGTGGGCCGGAGGGATTCGATCGCGTAATTGATTTATTGCTGGATGCTTGCCAGGGTTTGTTGCAGCATATCGTCAGTGATCAACCTAAAAAACCAAATTTCTAGGATGGTTGCATAAATCCTAGAATATTGCTATAGCAAATAGTAGCTTCCGATTTTTCAAGATAGTGTTGACCATAATATTATTTATTCAGCTATTTGTTGATAAAAATAATCCATGCCCCATGCCCCATGCCCAATTGCCAATTACCAATTCCCAACTAAATGATGTTCCATCGCAAAACGAACCAGTTCTGCACGGTTACTACTGTCAGTTTTTCTGAACAAACTGCTGACGTGCTTTTCGACAGTTCGGGGACTGAGGTGGAGCCGATCGCCAATTAGAATATTAGAAAGACCTTCTGTAAGTAAATTCAGCACTTCTCGCTCTCGCTGGGTCAACATCGGAGAACTTGGGCCCATAAACGCCCGTGAAGCGGAGCTATCCCGTAGGGAATCGCGCATTTCTGACTTTTGAGTTGAAAAATCCAATTCACCATTGCCCTTGACTCTGTTGCGTCCCTCTGTTTGGATGATTTCTGGTTCAGGGGATCGAGACGGTGCTTGGGCAATCAGAGCATATCGATCGAGCAAAGAGCGAATTACCACCCCCAATTCACTGAGTTCAAAAGGCTTAGCCAGAAAATTGTCGCAGCCCATCTTATAGCCCCGAATCCGTTCCTCCGTACTTGTTCGTTCCGTCAGAAAAATCACCGGTAGTAGTCGGAAAGCTGGACGAGTCCGAACCCGTCGCACGAGTTCGTAGCCGTCCATTTCAGGCATCGTAATGTCAGTCACAATCAAGTGTGGCTGAAATTGCTCTACCAAACCAAGAGCTTCTTTGCCGTTCTCAGCAGCGATTACAGAATATCCGGTAATTTCCAGATAATCGGCAATCGACAAGCGAGTCGCGAAATCGTCGTCAGCAACTAGAATTGTCAAGGGCATGGGGGAGAACTAAAAGTTAAACATTAAAAATTAAAAATGACGCATCTCATTCTTAATTTTTAATTCTACTGGCTAACTTCCTTTATAGCTTGTTGTCAAAGTAGACGGCTGCCCAAAATTACCTTCTAAGACTACATTTCGCCCATTGGCTGCCAAATGCCGCAGAATTTTGTAAATAACTTCGATTTGGTCTGGCATTCCGGCTTTGGTGGCAATTTCTGCTACAGAGAGAGTAGTTCCAGAGTCTTTGATAACTTGTAGTACCAGTTTTTGCAAGTCCAACACAGCAGCAGCAGCTTTTTTGCCTGCTTCGACGCCCGGTTGGTGATAGGCGTTGACATTCACTAAGGAACCGTAAAAACCTACTGCTCTTTCGTAGAGGGCAATTAATGCTCCAACAGTCCGCGGATTTACTTCCGGTATTGTTAGAGTAATCGAATCTCGGTGATTTTCGTACAAAGCTTGTCGAGTTCCCTGCAACAAACCAGACAAATAATCTCCGCAAGTGACACCCGGTTCTACTTCGGGAGAAACGCCTTGTCTATCTTCCAAAACTTCGATAAATGTTAGGAAGAAATTGGAAACGCCTTCTCGCAATTGCTGGACGTAGGCGTGTTGGTCGGTGCTGCCTTTGTTGCCGTAAACTGATATTCCTTGGTAAACTGTGTTGCCGTCTAAATCTAGCTGTTTGCCGATCGACTCCATGACTAATTGCTGCAAGTAGCGACTGAACAATAGCAGTGAATCTTTATACGGCAAAACTACCATATCTTTTTCGCCACGTCCGTTGCAGGCAAAATACCAGGACATTGCTAACAGGGCGGCGGGATTGTGTTTGATTTCAGTGGTTCTGGTAGCTTCGTCCATGACTTTAGCACCATCGAGCATTGCCTGGATGTCGATGCCTTGCAAAGCTGCTGGCAAAAGTCCGACTGCTGAGAGTTCCGAAGTTCGTCCTCCCACCCAGTCTGACATCGGGAAGGTGGTAATCCAGCCTTCGGATTTGGCTAATTTGTCTAGTTTGCTGTCAACTCCAGTGATGGCAATTGCTTGTTTGGCGAAGTCGAGTTTTTGGGCGGCGAAGGCTTTTTGAACTTCGATCATGCCGTTGCGGGGTTCAGGGGTGCCGCCGGATTTGGAGATAGTAATTACTAGGGTACTGGCGAGTTTATCTTTGATTTTGTTGAGGATGCGATCGATCCCCGCCGGATCTGTGTTGTCAATGAAATGTATTGCTAGGGGTGGAATGTCTGGGGATAAAGCTTCGG
>JAYTZD010000392.1:0-3062 GCA_043742065.1 Oscillatoriales bacterium | reverse complement strand
TTCATCTGAGTTTCATCTTTAATAGAAACCGAAATAAATGTAACCTTTGTACCATAGGGAGACGACCGACCTACAATGCGATTTGCCATTGTTGTCAGTGGCAAATAAACGTTCATATCTTGATTGTCGCCAAAGGTAGAACCTTTCGGCTGCATGATTCCAATCACTTGAAACGTCGAATTTTTAATGCGGATGTATTGACCAATTGGCTGTGCATTCCCAAACAATTGTTCTGCTGCTTCTGAACCTAAAGCAACTACATTTTCTTCTCTTTGTAAATCTAATTTGTTTAAAAAACGACCTTGACCAACATCAAAGCTTCTAACAGTCAGAAATTCTGGTGTAGTTCCGACAATAGAAGACGAAACATTTTTGTTGCGGAAGGTAACAAGTTGGCTATCATTGAGAGTTGGTGCGACTTCTTGGACAGAAGTAACTTGAGAGGCGATCGCCTCTGCATCTTCCACCACCAATGTCTGCGGTGGAATCACCGGGCGACTTTGCGCTTCAGGGCTTCCGGGAATGATAAATAGCAAGTTTGACCCCAAAGAGTTAACTTGTCCCGCAATGAATGTTTTAGCACCTTCACCGATGCCGATCATCGAAATTACCGAAGCATTACCGATGATAATTCCTAACATCGTCAAGGTACTACGGAGTTTGTTTGCCATCAAGGTTGTGGCCGCCATTTTGATGCTTTCAACAATATCCATGATTCTATTTTAGATTTTAGATTTTGGATTTTAGATTGGAGGATTCGATTTTGGTTATTGGTATCAATTTAAGACTGAAATACCTGATAAATCTCGCTTATAGTCGAGGTCTCGATCCCCCTAAATCCCCCTTAAGAAGGGGGACTTTGAATTATCTTGTCCTCCCCTTATTAAGAGGGACTTTGACTGCTCTTGTCCCCCCCTTCTTAAGGGGGGTTAGGGGGGATCTCCGGGTTCAAAAACACCCTATGGATCGAGAGAAATAATGCCCCATGCCCAATGCCCTATGCCCTATGCCCTATGCCCTATGCCCTATGCCCTATGCCCTATGCCCTACTTCTGATTCTTAATAATATCCTCCAATTTTTGACCTTGAGGAAGTTCAGTGAAAACCCGATCGCCCGCCTTCGCACCCTCCAAAATCTGAATCTTATTACCAATAGTCGATCCAACCGTCACAGCCTGAAATTTCGGCTGTTTTTTCTCATCGGGAACCAACACACCTGTTTGACCTTTATTAGTCACAATTGCCACCGTCGGCACAACCAAAGCATTGCTGAGCTTTTGACCAACAAATCTCAAATCCACATTCATCCCCGATTGCAAGAAATCCTTGCCCGTGTCGATCGCAACACGGACTTGAAACAGCGTCACATCCCGTTCTTTCACAGCTTCCGGTGCAATCAATTTAACCTTGCCTTTAAACACCTTATCTGGATAAGCATCAGCGACTATTTCAACTTCTTGACCCGGTTTAATTTGACTGATATCCGCCTCCGGAACCTTCGCTAAAACTTCCACATCTCTAGCTAGAGCCACAATCGATGTCGAAGTTGCCGAAGTAGCTTCCGATGCCGAAGTTGCCGGAGTTACAAATGCTCCTTGGATCGCATATCTTTGAGTAATTACACCAGCAAACGGAGCACGAACTTTCGTATCTTCTAACTGCACTTCTTGATAGCGAACTTGAGCTTGGGCTTCGGCTAATTCAGCTTGAGCTTGAGCTATTTCTTCCGGGCGAGAACCGTTTTCCTGGACAGCAAATTGACTTTTTGCTTCCGCAACTGCTGCTTCAGCTTTGGCTATTTCTTCTGGACGATTGCCATTTTCTACTTGCGCTAATTTGCTTTTAGCTTCAGCAACTTCAGCTTCGGATTTAGCTATTTCTTCCGATCGCGTCCCGTTCTGCAATTGCTTCAATCCTTGTTGCTCAACTTCCACAGCAGCTTGTAGTTGCTGGATTTGCGACAACCGACTTTCTTCAACTTGTTCCAAACGTTTTTGGGACTCGGTTAATTTAGCCTGAGCAGTCCGATTTTCTTTGATTAATTCATCCAATTTATCCTTAGCCAGAGCACCTTCTTGTACCAATGGCCGATTCCGTTCCACCCGTTTAGCTGTTAGTTCAGCTTGAGCTTTATTAGAATCAATTTGGCTTTGTGCTTGGGCAATTTCTTGTTTGGAACTACCCGTTTGAGCATCTGCTAAACGAGCCTGAGCTTGCGCTAATTTAGCTCGTCCTTGCCCAACTTCTTCGACGCGACTACCGGTACGCAGTTTCTGCAACCCGGCTTGAGTTTGCTGCAAACGGGCTCTGGCTGCTGCGACTTCTTCAACGCGACTCCCGGCTTGGAGTTGGGCGAGACTGGCTGCGGCTTGATCTAAGCGTGCTTGGGCGGAGGCGATGTCTTCCGATCGATTCCCGGCTTGAATTTTGGCTAGTTTAGCTCGAACGCTGGCTTCGCGGGCTTTGGCTTGAGCTAGTTGGGCTTCGACGTCGCGGCTTTCCATGCGGGCAATGATTTGTCCGGCTGTAACTCGATCGCCCTGTTCGACAAATAATTCCGCGATCCGCCCGGAACCTTTCGGGCTGAGATTCACGCGCTGTACGGGCTGTACAGTGCCACTAGACGTGATCCGCACGGTGAGATTTTGCGCTTCCACGGGCACAGTCATCGTGGCGATCGCATCTACTTTCGGTTGCGATTTACTCTTGACTATATACATGGTGGTCGGTACAGCTATCAACCCGGCTGCAAATAGCGCGATCGCCCACCGCTTCGACTTCGGCGCGGGTTTCTTGGTTGGCTGCTTTTGAGCGGTTTTTTTATCTACAATTTTAGTCTCTGCGGCCTTGGTGTCTACAGTCTGAGTATCTTCCACCTTGACCTGAGCAGTTTCCTTTTTAGGGCTAACGATCATAACCGACTCACCTAATTAAATCTCAGGATTACTTTTAATGTAAAATTTTTGCTGATGTTTGGCATCATCTTTGCGACTCGTCCGATCGGGTGATTTCCAAAAAAGTTCCCCAACCAACATCTAATATTAAGTATAGCTAAGTTTTGT
>JAYTZD010000391.1:0-12382 GCA_043742065.1 Oscillatoriales bacterium | reverse complement strand
GAAGAAAAACCGGAGGAAAGATTAGCCCAATATTTAGCTAACTTTCCAAATGCGGAAGGTTTATTAATGCCGGGGCGAAATGTTTTACCCTATGAATCAACCACAGAATTTGTGAGTGCTGTTGGTGAGTTTGTGAATAAGTTAAATAAAAATTAATAGTCAACAGTTAACACCAGTTGTCTCATGCTTCGGGCTCGTCCAAAGACTGACGTAATGTTGCAATAACATCCTCGGCTGACTGGTTTCGGAATTTGCCTGTACGGAAATCAGCTAAGGTTTGTTGAGCATCCGCAGCTATTTCGGCGCGAATACTCTCGCGGTGACGATTTTGCAGGATTTTTATCAGCATTTCCTGTTGTTCGTAGGACAGTTGCAAAGCAGTTTCTAGCACTTGGTCTAGGGTATTCATGGAATAACGTTATTAGCTTTAAGGTTGAACAAATTGCGAAGTTAAGTAAATTGTATCGCTTATTAGCTGTTGATGCACATACCGCAAGAAACGGGTGGCTTTAAGTTTGCACCATCAGTAGACTAAAAAGATGCAAATCTTTTTCTGAATAGCCGACATGATTTTGACGAAAAGTCCGAGTATCTATGACAGCGAAGATTATCACCGGATTGCTAGGGCGATCGCATTTATGCGTCAAAATCACTTGGATCAGCCCGATTTAGCAGCCACAGCACAGCATATCGGCTTGAGCGAGTATCATTTCCAGCGAATGTTTACTCAGTGGGCTGGGATTAGCCCGAAGCGATTTTTGCAGTATCTGACAGTTGAATATGCCAAATCAAAGATTGCTGAAACTAAAAGTCTTCTCGATTTGACATCAGACATCGGGCTATCTAGTCCCGGAAGATTGCATGATTTGTTTGTGAATCTCGAAGCCATGTCTCCCGGTGAGTTTAAAACAGGCGGATTAGGATTGCAAATTGTCTGCGGAATTCATGATACTCCTTTTGGTAAAGCTCTAATTGCGACAACAAGTCGCGGCATTTGCAATCTGCGTTTCTTGGATGGAACCGATGAGCAAACGGCGGAACAAATTCTGCGGGATGTATGGTTAAATGCTGAGGTTATTTGCGATCGCCAAATCACTCAACCTTTGTGTGATACAATTTTTGATAGAGCTACTTTCTCTCGCAAATCGATCGCACTTTTGGTAAAAGGAACTAATTTTCAGGTTCAAGTTTGGCGAGCACTTTTGAGAGTCCCATTTGCGGGAATCACCACCTACCAAACCATTGCCGAAACCATCGGGAATCCTACAGCAGCTAGAGCCGTGGGAAATGCGGTAGGAAATAATCCCATCGCCTATCTGATCCCGTGTCATCGCGTCATCCGAGCATCTGGAGAGTTGGGCGGTTATCGCTGGGGTTTGGAGCGAAAAACGGTTATTTTAAGCTGGGAAGCCAGCCGCGAAATTAGTTGAGAATTCGGCGGTTGAAACCGCATCTACACACATAAAGTCTGCCTCCGCAGACTATGAAATTAGGATATAATTAAACAAAAGTGTACTCAACTCGGTCTTGTCATGAGCTATCGCAACATCATTACGATTGAACCAGGTAAACGCGGTGGAAAGCCTTGCATCCGGCGAATGCGAATTACTGTGTATGATGTGTTGGGTTGGCTGGCAGCGGGAATGTCTCATGCAGAGATTATGGACGATTTTCCAGAATTAACGGAGGAAGACATTAGAGCGTGTTTAGAATTCGCTGCTGACCGAGAACGCTGTCTGATTGCTGTGGTAGGTGGCGTTTGAAACTGCTGTTTGACCAAAACTTAAGCCGAAAACTGGTAACTCGAATTGCCGATATTTTCCCTGAATCTAGTCATGTTCAGTTCCACAATCTAACCGAAATAGATGATAGCGAGATTTGGGAGTTTGCAAAGGCTCAAGGCTTTTGTATTGTAACGCAGGACGCAGATTTTGCTGAACGAAGCCGTCTTTATGGAGCACCTCCAAAAGTGATTTGGCTGCGATGTGGTAATGCACCGACAAGTAACGTGGAAGCAATCTTGCGGTGTGGAGTTGAAACAATTCAAGAATTTATGGATAACAGCGGATTAGATTGTCTTGAACTCTACTAATTAGAATTTTTCAACCGCAGATGTGAGCAGATGAACACAGATGAACGCGGATGGAATTTTATCTGCGTTAATCCGCGTGCATCTGCGGTTAAAAAATCCAAATTTCAACCTCGATGCCAGATTGTGATACCATCCTTTTGATCGATTAGAGTAATCCCATTATCCTTAAGTTCATCACGAAGGCGATCGCCCTCAGCAAAATTCCTAGCTTTCCGGGCATCCTTCCGCTGCTGAATCATCGCCTCAATCTCCCCATCCGTCAAACCACCAACCGAGATTTCCGTCTCAGCTTCCGGCTTAACTTCCAAACCCAAAACCCCCGCCAAATGTACCAAAGTTACCCACTTTTGCTGCAACAATTCCGCAGCAGTTTCTGTTTTACCTTGATGCACCAAAACATTACTTTCCTTCCCCAATTCCTTAGCCAATTCAAACAACACAGTCAAAGCACTGGGCGTATTAAAATCATCATCCATCGCGGTTTGAAATTGCTGCACTAATGTGTTATCTTGTCCAGTTAAATAATCGATTTGCTCGACATCCCAACCGAGTTTAGAGCCATGTTGACTGCCAAAAAGTAAGCCTTCCTTGAGAGTTTGCCAGCCATTTTTTGCAGATGCGATCGCCTCTTCGGTAAAATCAATTTGACTGCGATACTGCGCCATAAATACAAACAGCCTCACCGCCATCGGTTCAACCGCTTTCGCATTATTCTGACTCCCCCCCTTACCAAGGGGGGGCTGGGGGGGGGTAGACTCCAAATCACCCGACCAATTCCCCTCCAACAAATCGCGAATAGTAATAAAATTGTGCAGCGACTTAGACATCTTTTTGCCATTGACAGTCACAAAAGCATTGTGCATCCAATAATTGGCAAGAGATTTCCCCGTCACCGCTTCAGATTGAGCAATTTCGTTCTCATGATGCGGAAAAGTCAAATCGGTACCGCCGCAGTGAATGTCAATAGTTTCACCCAAGCAATCGCGCACCATCGCCGAACATTCAATGTGCCATCCGGGGCGACCTTTTCCCCAAGATGACTCCCAAGCAGGTTCGCCAGGTTTAGCGCTTTTCCACAGGGCAAAATCAGACGGATCTCGCTTTTTTTGAGCTTCAATTTCTGCTGTTTCCAATCTACCGCTAGCGCCAGCCTGCATTTCTTCCAACTTGCGGCCGGAAAGTTTTCCGTAATCGGCAAACTGCCTCACATTGTAGTAAACGTCGCCACCAGAAGCATAGGCATAACCTTTATTTTCTAACTCGTGAATCAGCCGTTTAATGCCATCCATCGAGTGAGTTGCGCGGGGATATTCATCAGCTCTGAGAATATTCAGCTTGTCCATGTCTGCGAAGTATTCGTCGATGAAGCGTTGGGCTACGGCTTCCATTGTGGAATTTGTTTCGCGGGCGCGATCGAGTATTTTGTCGTCAATATCGGTAAAATTCTGGACGTAGCGAACATCGTATCCGCGCCACATCAAGTATCGACGCACCATGTCCCACACAATGTAAGCGCGGGCGTGGCCAACGTGGCAGTAATCGTACACCGTAACGCCGCAGCAGTACATCCGCACCTTTTTTGGTTCGATCGGGTCAAAAGGTGATTCGCGACGGGTCAAGCTGTTGTAAAGCGTTAGGGGCATGGGATTTGAGATTTGGGATTGATGTACTGCTTTAATTTATTATATTACGGTTGGTGAATGTTTCGATGTTATTACCAAACATCTGTTAAATCTAAGATAAATCCCGGCAATACTTCTTCACCTGATAAAGTCCTGGGATTATCTAATATTTCCACATCCTGATTTTGTCTATATATCTCGACTTTCTGGTTTTTGCGATCGATTAACCAACCCAAACGAGCTCCATTCGCCATGTATTCTCGCATTTTTTCTCGCAATGGTTCCATGTTGTCAGATTTAGAGCGCAATTCTACAACAAAGTCTGGACAGAGGGGAGCGAAGCCTTCTCGTTCTTTGGGTGTGAGAGTTTGCCATCGTTCTAGTTTAACCCAGGAAGCATCAGGGGAGCGATCGGCACCATTGGACAATTTAAAACCGCTAGAAGAGTCAAATACTACTCCTAGCTTGGTTTGGCGATTCCACAGCCAGAGTTGTCCTGACATATCTTGGTTTCGATAGCCTGTATCGCTTCCTGTGGGTGCCATAACGATTAATTCTCCTGTAGCAGTTCTCTCTAGCCTTAAGTCACGGTTGACGGCAGCAATTTCCTGGAACTGTTCGTGAGTTACTTTGAAGGTTTGGGGAATGGTAATGGTGGTTTTGAGCATACTGTGCGGTTTCGCGATCGGCTATTACCTACTCTATTGTGTCACAGTCTTTTTTACTATCAAAATTTGATTGACAAACTGCGCAGATACCGTGTAACATTTAATTAGATGCTAATTTAATGCCATTATTATGATAAACCTTTCAAGAGACATACATTCTCTCACCGATTTCAAACGTAATACGACTGAGTTTGTGCAGCGGCTTAAGGAAACAAAACATCCTTTAGTTCTAACGGTCAACGGGAAAGCAGAGTTAGTTGTTCAAGATGCTGAATCTTATCAGAAGCTTTTAGATGCGGTTGAGTTATTGGAAACTTTAAAGGGAATTAAACTGGGTTTGGCACAAATGGATCGAGGAGAAGGAAAAAAAGCGGAAGATTTTTTTAATCAACTGTTTGAGAAGTTAGACAGTTAGTCATGAATCAGAAATATCAAGTCATATCGTTTTCGGTTGCATTGTCAGTCCTGGACGCGCTTCGATCGAAGAAACCGGGTTTTTAACCGAATCTGCGGGTTGTGACGATTATTTCGGAAAAAACCCGGTTTCTGGGCCCTATGCAAGTCCTGAAATTGAATAGATCGAGCTTATCGATCGATTATACAAAACTTATGTAAATATCTGTACACACAAAATCAATTTTTTGTCAAGACTGGTAGAAGTAGAAATTTTGCGATCGGGCCGAGAAACTTAACTTCGTCATAAATCGCATCTACAACTGCTGCAATAACTATCGTTCCTTATGCACAAACTCTATCTGTAGAGTACAACCTAATGACATTGCCACTACCAGTAGTGTTGCAAAACATTTTTTTCGTAATTTCTGAAACTCAGAAAAAATAATGTGTAAATAATTGGCAATTTTTTATGTTTGATGTTTATAATGGTTTTAGTTGCCTAAAATTAAATCATCAGCTAACAGCATCTACCACAAACAGTTAATCCCTGCTCTTCTGACAGCAAGGATTGATGTTATAGGCATATCAAAGTCTGAACAACTTGCAAATAATACAGACTTTGATAAAATATTATTGCATCTATCTAACTAAAAACCTCATTTCATTAACTGTACTAAAGTACCAAAAGGAAAAATCATGAAGTCTACTGCTTTACGCTTTATCGTAACTGTGGGAATGATCTCTGGTATCGCTTTTGCTATGTCCCCAGCAGAAGTCAATGCTCAAACGACCAGCCGAAGAGTTTGCGTTAGGCGCAATTCGTCTGGACGATGTGTGCAAACGAAAATCGTCCCACAACCAATAAGATCAAGAAGCGAATCTTCACGCGATAATAGAAAGTAATTCATTTGTTTGTCTCTATTACTGTTTTTTGATAGTTATAGATAGAGAAACAATCTACACATAAATGGGTCATTTATAACAAGTGACTCATTTTTCTTGCAAATATTCAGTATTAGTTGATGTTGATTTTATTAATTTTTAAATATTTAAACAAAAATTTATAAAAGTACAACCATTAGTAATACAGTCAAACAAGTAATATTTTCAAAGAGATATATTAATAATTACACTTAACGCCCCAAAATTATCTGTCAATACGCTTGTATCATTGATTGAAAGATGAAGACAACTATCTTCTTTGGCAACTTGCGTGTATTTTGAACCTATTTTAAATGGTTTACCATTATTAAAATTTCCGATCAAAGTACCAACTTTAGCTGTAGGTACAGACCAGTTATTTCTAATTTCTTCTTTATCAACTGTATCTAGACCATCAGCTCCATAAAATGGTTGATATGATGTACCGTCTGATCGATCGTAGAACCCATTAGCCCACTTGCCTTTAGCAATAATATTTAAAGTTGAGCCTTTTTTTAAGCAAATACTGGTTTCTGTCCATCCCCGATCAGCTACTACATCTATAGATTGCCATTGTCTATTTTTGGTATTAGTAGTAATAAATGGAGTGTATTTAGCTTTCTGCCAATTCAGAGCAGATTGTAATTGTTCTTGAGTCAAATCTTTAGCATTACTTAAGTTTGCATTGGCAATGTTAGCACCTCCTATTTTTGCATCACCGAGATAAGTATTTGTAATATCTGCATTTGCCAAATTTGCACCTTCTATGTTTGCATTACCAATGTCAGAATCGCTGAGAATAGCTTGTTTGAAATTAATTCCTTTAAGATTAGCACGTCTGAGGTTGGTATTTGGGAGTTTGACATTACTGAGGTCAGCATTACTGAGGTCAGCGTTGCTGAGGTCAGCATTACTGAGATCAGCATTATTTAATTTTGCATTATTGAGTTTTGCAGTCCCAAGATAGGCATCAGTGAAAGTTGTATCCACCAGATTAGCAGAGTTTAATTTGACACCACTAAGATCTGCTTCACCTAAGAAAGCCTCTCTAAGATTAGCATTTCTCAAATCAGCATTTCTCAGGATAGCACCCTGAAAGTTAACAGCACTAAGATCGGCGTTTTTCAGGTTTATTCCAGTGAGATCATATTCCACAAAATCCCGATTTGCTAAACTTTCACCAGCTTGCACTAACTGCTCAAGTGCTTGGTTTCTTGCCAGACTATTTTTCTGCGTTTGAGCAGCTTCGACAGTAGCCCAAAGTTGGCTAATTTTAATATTTTTATAAACAAAAAATCCTACTAGCCCGATGATTATAACGGGAGCAATAAAACCAGTGCCAATTCGTCTTATTGTATGTTTAACACTTTCTTGAATAAATTCTGTCGCCAAATTAGAAAGAGTTGAATTTACCGATTGCTGCTTTTGAAAATATCTCGCATCTTGTAACATTTTCCCCTGTAGATACCCTCCAGTCTTTCCCGTATCTCGCCACTTCTTAGCAGCATATTCAATATCATACTTCCTCAAAAGAACATCTCTGTATTTATTCAACCAACCAACTAATAACTCCCATTCTCGAATCAACGCCTCATGGACAACCTCGACGGTCTGTTCCCCAGTATTTTCATTCCGTCCGGTTACTAACAGCGGTAACTTTTTCTCCTTCTCTGGTATGTTTGGGTCTACGCCAGCGAGTTTCTGTACTAACCGCCAATTATCTTCCCCGATTTCAGCGCGAGTAGCTAATTGTCGGGTATCTGTTCCCACGAAACTTGGCTGTACCTGTCTTTTCTGTTCCTCATCAACATCTCTTTTTTCCCCTGGACGTGCTAGCTGTGCAAAGATTTGCTGTAACTGTTTTTTCTCTTCCTCATCCAGCTTGTGATAAATCTCGTCTGCATGATTAGCTAATGCCTTTCTCACACCGCCAATCTTTTCGTATGTCTGATGAGTTAATATCCCTCCCCTATTCTCCGACCACAGTTGCGTGAGAGAGAATTCCAGCAATGATAAATTTCCCGGTTCTTGCTGCACGTCATCCAAAATACGCTGTGTCAGCCCATCCTCCAACTTCACGATATTTTTCTGGGTACTGTTGTCAATTAATTCAATTACCGATTTCATTTCCTCTCGATTCATTGTCCCTAAAAATTTGTGACCGTCCGACTGTAACGCCACTTCCTTGAAGGGGGGATAATTTATGATATAGTCGAGAAATTCATGTCGGATTGTCAAAACCAGTTTGAGATTGGAATTGAACTCAATTGCTTCCAAAAGCGCATCAACAAATTGTTTTTGCGTTTGCTTATCAAGGGCATATAATTCCTCAAACTGGTCAATTACCAACAATAATCGCTTATTATGATGTTCTTCTAGGATATCTGTTACTTCCTGCCATAATTTTCTATTTTCCTGAAACTGGTCAAACAATTTGGTGACTTTTTCTTTCCGAGCATCTTTGTGTTCCTCTTTTTTTAATTCTGGATAGCACGCAAGTACCAAAGCAGAAGCCAGCCCATAAAACGGCTGCTTCTTCGGACGAAAAGACTCAATTAGCCAAGTTCCCTCTGCCCGCAAACGAGGAATTAGTCCTGCAAGTACAACAGAAGACTTACCACTTCCAGAGGCACCAATTACAGGTACTAAAGGATGTTTTTTCACAGCCTCTACTAACTGCTGTGTAAACTCCTCCCGTCCAAAAAATAGGTGTTCATGTTCTTCTGTAAATGCTGACAAGCCCCGATACGGGCAAGCTGTATCGGGGTTAATTACTTTTTTTCTAAAGCCCTTTTATAGAGTTTTTTAATTGGATCAAATGCCCTTTTCAACGAGTTTTCTGTATCCAGTTCGACTTCATAGGACAAAATCCCAGGTATGAGAGGCAAAGTTAACATCGCTTTAGCTGCTATAGGTGTCTCCGGTTCATTCAGCTTATTTAGAATTGCTTGTAACTTCTGCATTAACTCACCATTGAGATTAGGTTGGCTTTCAATTACTCGTACAACTTGCGCCTCAACATCTAAGAGCGCACTACTTGCCTCATTTTCTTCAACTGCATAAGAATATGTCTCTTTCGCGAGCAAAGCCCAATACTCAGCCTCATAATTGCGAATGACTTTCCTAATCTTAGGAATATCACCTTCAATATCGAACTCTTCTCGGACGCTTGCTGTACGGTCAAGCCTCTTTTGGAACTTAGCAAGTTTTTGATAATTAGTTTCTATGAGTTCATCTAAATCAGCTAATCTTTGGCTTGGGGGCATTAGTTTTTCCTTGATTATCAATGTTATAGAAGTCTGATTACTTTTTACCTTCACTCCTCCGACAGCCTCAGCCGGATATTTTCGAGTTTATCATATTCCCAAAGACATATCCATTCTCAGGACTTACTCACTCAGACCAAAGAAACCGGGTTTTTATGCGTTTCTGCGTCTTGTGACGAAGTTTTCTCGCAAAAACCCGGTTTCTGACTACCCGATCGTAATTCCCAAGGGGAGCATTATGCTGGAACGATCGCCTTTTGAAGATGGATAATATTTCCCTCTGAATTTAAGATATAAAACCATTCCCTCGGAATGATGGTTTGATTCAGTATTCTGAGATGATGGCTCAACTCTTCAATGAAGAATGTTTCTACATAAGTAACAGTTTTTGTGTCGCAAGGTTTGAGGCGATCGTTTTCTCCAATGTAACGAGCCTCACCAACATAGCCTAAACTTGACAAAAGTTCTTCTACTTCGGGTTCGACGATCGGAATACTTAAGTCGTCATCTGGGTAATCGACAAAAATAGCAATTTTACCTGTTGCTGGAACTTCTAATTCTGGAGAAGTCCAACCCTGTTTATAGTCCCAAACAATTGTACCTTTAGTCTTCATCTTCGCCTCCTGGGAAAATACACTGCCAAATGTTTTTCTGAAAGTGTTGAACGGCGAGTAATTTCCGTCCTTTTGCTTCTTCTAAGCAACGTTCAACTGCTTTTTTTCTGGTTCCTGCTACAACGGATTCGGTTTGAGGATTCCCCATACGCTGGATTTCATCTTCAGGATCTTCGAGATAGCTAAGTGCGATCGCAATTCTACGCACTCCGACTAAATAAACCGGGTTTTTTACCGAATTTGTGGGCTGCGACGAAGTATTTTCGTAAAAAACCCGGTTTCTGGGCCCCATCACCAGTCCCAAGACATACATATTCTAAACGATCGCACCCACCCTCCAAACCCATCAAAATCCCCGTCCCAGAATATGTCATCAAACCTTAACATCCGTTTCAATACCGATCGCCCAAATCGCTAAAATATCTAAATTCCCTGACATATTGATCCCCAAAATCACGAAAATGCGTATAAGTACCCATGATTGAGGCAAAAACCCCCTTGACCAGACCGCAAATTGTCTGCATTATTAAACCATGACAAAGCGATCCCGAAGAAATGCTGTAATTAAGTATTTCTGCGGGTCAATTAGCGTGCGAGCTGCGATCAATAGCATTGGTAGTAGCATCGATCGCGCTCACTGAATCGATTTTGTCCATCAAAAATCGAGAAAAAAGCTTTAGTGAGACCGGATGTAGCGCGCCGAAGCCAACAAGTTATAGCCCCTGCATAGGAGACTTAACTAAGTGAAAACAGGCAAGGCTTCAAAGGTTTGACAGATTTAGAATCTCTAGCATATTTGCATTTATCAAGAGTTTCTAACTCAAAAAATCAACATATTTACTTATGTTGCTGGAAAAACCTAGCCCGCCATCCAAAATTTAGTGGAGAAAAAATTTATGGCAAAAGAACGCCCACCATTAGAAGAGATGACTTTGCGACAACTACGCAGAGTAGCTAGCGAATGTGGAGTCTCCCGCTACAGCCGGATGCGGAAATCTCAACTCCTGGCATCAATTCAAGAAATTCAGCGTACCAAATTTTCATACACCCCATCTCGTAAATTAGAGGCGCAAGAAGCAGTGGAAGCAGCAAAATTTGAACTAGGTCAAGAAGATCAAACAGGTGGTTCTCTATCCTCTGTCGATGAAGGTTTAGCAGATTTGCCGAACGGTTATGGTGAAAGCCGCGTGGTTTTAATGCCCCGTGACCCGGAATGGGCTTACACTTACTGGGATATTTCAAACGATCGCAAACAAGAATTGCGTCGCCAAGGTGGACAACAACTCGCCCTACGGATTTACGACGTCACAGACGTTAACCTGGAAATTCAAAGTCCCCACAGCATTCAAGAATATCCCTGTGACGAACTAGCCCGCGAATGGTACGTCCCAATCCCCGTCAGCGATCGCGATTATGCGATCGACATCGGCTATCGTTGTGCAGATGGCCGTTGGTTGGTATTAGCGCGATCGGCCGAAGTTCGCGTTCCCCCCGTCTATCCCAGCGACTGGATCGAAGACCAATTCATCACCCTCGACTGGGAAGAAGACTTGCGCGGCCAAACCTTCGCCGAACTGGTTCCTCCAGCCAAGAAAATTGCACCTACAGCAACAGCAGCCGTCGCCACCTACAGCAACGGTAACGCCATTTACGAACAAATCTTCGGTATGGCAGAATCAGCCGAAGCTTTGCGCGTAGCAGGTTCTGTGTTCGGATCGATGCAGCACGTCGCAGGTTCCATCCAGCAAGTCGGCATCCACGAACAAGCAGTCAGTTCCTACGTCTTCCCCTCCGGCGTCGGAATGTGGGCCGCACCAGCCATGTCGGGCCTCACGATGTCCGGTGTTGGTATGTCCGCTCTCACGATGTCCGGTGTCGGTATGTCCGCTCTCACAATGTCCGGTGCAGGTATGTCGGGCCTCACAATGTCTGGTGCAGGTATGTCCGGTGTTGGTATGTCTGGAGTTGGCTTCGCCGCACCGATGCGCCCTCGCCAGTTCTGGTTGGTTGCTGATGCCGAATTGATCGTCTACGGTGCTACCGAACCTGACGCGACTGTGTACATTGGTGGACAGCCAGTCAAACTCAATGCTGATGGTACTTTCCGCTTCCAGATGTCCTTCCAAGACGGCTTGATTGACTATCCGATTTTTGCAGTAGCCGCAGATGGCGAACAAAACCGCGCTGTCCACATGAAATTCGAGCGCGAAACTCCTGAACGGCGCACCAATACCAAGGAAGATGCTGTTGCTGAGTGGTTGGGTTAGTAACCATGATTGATGGGTGCGATCGCACAGGTTTGTGCCAATTTCTGAACCATCACAAGGTCTTGCCAGAGGACAAAACTGATTTGTTAGGGTTAATCCCAGACAACAACCCATAACACCCCCTATGCACCGTTCTCCCATTTAGAGGAGCGGTGTTTTTTATAGCAGAAGGAAGAAGGAAGAAGGAAGAAGGAAGAAGGAAGAGGGTTGACGCACAGTGTCAACTTTTCTAACAATCATTGACATACGCTACTAGATGGGTGATCTTTGGTGAATGGCATACATACCGCTTAGGAAAGCAGTCGAATTTCTAGGCTTGCATCCAAACACCTTGAGGAAGTACGCAGATGAAGGGCAGATTAAATCAATCAAAAATGGAGCAGGACAACGCCTTTACGACGTTGAATCCTACCAATCCAATGGATCTGTCTGCTCAGTCATCTGCTACTGCCGAGTCAGTAGTGCCAAGCAAAAAGACGATCTTGCTAGACAAGTCGAATTCATGCGACAGCGATACCCAGACTCGGAAATCATCC
>JAYTZD010000390.1:0-12460 GCA_043742065.1 Oscillatoriales bacterium | reverse complement strand
TGATGGTACTTGCATTCGAGATTACATCCATGTTAACGATTTAGCATCGGCTCATATTTTAGGATTAGAATATTTGTTAAATGGTGGCAAATCAGATTTCTTTAATTTAGGCAACGGCGGCGGATTTTCGGTAAAAGAGGTGATAGAAGCAGCTATCCAAGTAACAGGTAAAGAGATTAAGGCTTTGGAGTGCGATCGGCGACCAGGAGACCCTCCTGCTTTGGTTGGTAGCAGCAAAAAAGCAATCGAAACCTTGGGTTGGTCTCCCGAATATCCAGACATCAAGGATATCATCTCCCATGCTTGGCAATGGCATCAAAAACGCCACTCGAAGGCAGAATAAGCTGAGGCGCATCTAAATTTTACAGCCAAGTTTGATTGATGAAAATCTGGCGGGGTGGGCTGACAACCCATCCCAAAAATATCATATGCTAATCATAAATGAAAGAGAGTTTGCCACCGATTTATTTTTATATTCCCCAAAGCGAATGGCCGACAGGAAGTTTGCCACAAATTCCTGAAGAATACGGTGACTGGATGAGTGCTTGGGGCAGCAAGTATGGTAGGGGAAAGTATGACTGGACTTTGCAAACTTATCTTTATTTGAAAGCAGATGGGTTATCATGTGAATTAATAGATTTTATGCCGAATCAAGGCATTGTGATTTCCCATCGAGATTTTTTGAATGACAATTTTAAACCATCGTCAAAATTGCTGATTGTTTGTATTAAAGTCGATCGAGAACCTCATCCCTATGCTCAATTACAGGTTGTACAAAATCATCAAGATGAGTTGTTGAAGCGATCGCAAATTTTGTGGCAGAGTTATCCGCTGAGATCTTGGCTACAATCAAATTTAATTCCGCGCGATCGCAGTCGGGGCGATCGTTTTGAAAATGCTGCTTTTTTCGGGGTTTTAGGCAATCTAGCTGTCCAATTGCAACAACCCCAATGGCAGGAACAACTCAGTGCTTTGGGTTTGCGGTGGGAGATGGTAAAATGCGATCGCTGGCATGACTATAGCGAAGTTGATGCGATCGTGGCTGTTCGTAGTTTTGAGGGCACTAACACTTTTGACTCCAAACCAGCCTCGAAATTGATTAACGCTTGGTACGCGGGCATTCCAGCTATTCTGGGGCGAGAATCTGCATATCGGCACGATCGCAAAACTGAACTTGACTACATAGAAGTAGCTTCGACAGAGGAGGCAATTGCTGCTCTCTTACGTCTAAAAAATGATTTGAATTTGCGCCAAAGAATGGTAGACAATGGCACAATCAGAACTCAGGAAATTGGTAATACTCAAATTACTTTGCAGTGGCGTAATTTCTTGACAAATGTCGCGGTTCCTGCATATTCCCGCTGGTGTATGGCATCAGTCCCGCAGCAGCAAATATTTTTGATTCGTCGCTATCTAATTCTGAAAGCGAACCGCATACAACGCCAGTTTAATCAACTTTTATCTGTAAAATGATGGTGAAAATTTGCTATTTTATCCAGACTCATCAAAATCCCGACCAAATTTATCGACTGATTCGCACAATTAAGCGATCGAGTCCTCATGCTCAAATCCTAATTAATCAAAACTTTAATCGGTGCGAGTTAGACTTGACTCCACTTCAAGATTTATCAGATATACATTTATTAGATAATCAGGAATATTTAATCCGCTATTGGGATATTTTTGCTGACGGAATACCTTGGAATCAAGATAAGGGAGTAGGGAAACGGCACTGCCGTCTCCTCAAAGTCTCCCTACAATTCATGGGGGTAGGGATAGGGCACTGCCGTCTCCTCAAAGCGCCACCTAACGTGAGGAAGAAAGAAAAGTGAAAGTAGAAACCAAGGGATTTATCACTATTTTAACTGGTTTATACTCTTTCCAAGATTGCGTTCATTTTCTGGCATCTGTAAGGAAGTTTCACCGCGAACCAATTATTGTGTTAATAGATAGAGTTCCGCGATTTTTATATCCTTTACTTCAGGTGTTCGGAAATGTCATATTAAAACCTGCACCTTCTCACCAAAATCCTGTTTTAGCCTCGCGACAAGCTAAGCTGAGTTTGTATCAGCAATCTCCTTTTGAGAAGACTATTTACATGGATTGTGATATTTGTTTGTTGTCGCCAATAGGTGAGGTTTTTGACTATCTTGATGAGGCAGATTTGCTGGTGACAGAAGATGTACAGCCTGCGATCGCCAAAGCTGCTAATTTATTAAGAGTCAAGCAAGATATTCTCTCAACTCTGCAATCAGTAGGATTACCACTCAACGAAAATAGCATTCAATATAATGGCGGATTTATTGCTTTTACCAACAGCAGTAAAAATCAGGAATTATTCAATTGTTTTAAGAAATATTTCGATATCGTAGTTGCCAATCAAGATGTGCTATTGTTGAAAGACCAAGGTGCTTTTGCTAGTGCTATTGCCTCTGTCAATCCGAAAATGAAAACCTTGTCGCCTGTTTACAATTACTTGGACAAATGGAAAGAAGTTTATAGGATTGAGGAGCCAATTAAGGTAATGCACTGTACTTATCCTTACCGCCCGCAGTACGCAAAGAACGTGACCCGATCGCCTTTTACTCGAATAGTCGATCGCACTGCTCAACTATTTTTGCCAAATCAACTTAACAATCCCTGGCGCTTAAAATAAACTAATGTACCTCACCTCACTAATAACCGCTATATTAAAATAATTGTCAATGCGAGTTCTTAACAAATAAATACCAAGTGAAAGTTTCATTAGTAGTAAGCGATTTGTCGGGAGCAGGTGCAATTCGTGCCTTTCTGCTAGCTCAAGCCCTGATTAAGCTTAACTGCGAAGTAGAAGTGATCGGATTTCAGTTTGGCAAGGAATTGTATGCTATTCCTCCCAGAGACATCCCCGTATGTGCAATACCGGGAAACAACTATCCGGGGTTCTTGATGAGTGCTCAAAAGGTTTTGAAAAAAATAGATGGGGATATTATTTATGCAGTGAAACCTAAACCGACAAGCTTTGGTTTATCATTACTAAAAAAACTGGAGACTCGCCGCCCTGTAATTTTAGATATAGATGACTGGGAACTTAGCTGGTTCGGCGGAGACGAATGGAAATATCATCCATCTTTCAAACAACTTTATCGAGACATTTGCAAAAAAAAGGGTCAATTGAGAGAACCAGATCATCCGCTATATGTCAAGTGGATGGAAAGTTTAGTTTCCCGCGCCGATGCCATCACCGTTCATACTGAGTTCTTAAAACAGCGTTTTGGTGGTGTATATTTGCCGAATGGGAAAGATACTGAGATGTTCGACCCTGCTAAATACAATCCTGAATTGAGTAGACAGCGTTACGGCTTATCTGGGTATAGAATTCTGATGTTTCCTGGTGCACCGAGACCTCACAAAGGTGTGGAGGATGTTTTGATGGCCCTGGAACAGTTAAATGAGCCAGATTTAAAATTAGCGATCGTTGGCGGAAGTCCGTATGATGATTATGACGATCAACTTATGCAACAATGGGGGCGTTGGATTATTAAACTGCCGAGATTTCCAGTGGAAAAAATGCCTGAAGTTGTAGCTGCGGCTCACATAGTCGTTGTCCCTCAGCGAGATACTCTCACAGCGGTGGCTCAGTTTCCGCTGAAGCTGACAGATGGGATGGCAATGGCTAAGCCTGTCTTGTCTACGCGAGTGGGCGATATTCCTGCAATTTTAGGCGGAACCGGTTATTTAGTAGAGCCGAATTCTCCCGATCAAATTTCCCAAAAAATTCAATGGATATTTCAAAATCTGACAGCAGCGAATTTTCAAGGAACAAAAGCTAGGGAAAGATGCGTAGAAAAATATAGCATTCAAACAATGGCACCTATCCTTTCAGATATAATTGCAGGTATGTCGAGCTAACTTTTCACTGACCAAGAATTTCTTGATGGTACAAGCCCCCGAATTTATCTGTGGAATCAATCCAAAATCTAAAATTCTCAAGAAAGAGCATTTATCCGTGGGGTTAATCTAAAATCTAAAATCTAAAATCGATTGACTGAATGGATAAATATAAACTGGCTGTAATTAAAAAAATTTGGAAATGTCGTACTGTTTAGCTGGGAATCATTTATGTCTGCAAATAAGCTACTCCTAAAATTTGCCAGACGATATCCAGGCAGAATTTTTTCGACTGTGCTGCTGGGCTTTTCTGGGGCTTTATTCAATGGTATCAGCACTACTCTGATTGTACCAGTGCTTTTAAATTTTTTGCAGGAATCTATGGAGTTGCGGGGCGCTCCGCCTTTAATTAAAACTTTGATGTATCCCTTTGAAGGAATGCCTCAAAATCAGCGTTTGGTGTTAATGACAGCGGCGATTGTTCTGGCAATTATTTTGAAAAATATTGCCAGTTATATTAATACTTTAGTATCGACTTCTCTGACGCGATCTTTAACTTTTGACTTGAGAGAAGCTGGTTTGCGGTTGTTGTTAGAAGTGGATTTAGATTTTTATTCTAAAACTAAAGTCGGGGATTTAATTAATAGATTGGGCGGAGAAGTTAGTCGAACTGCTGGTGCAGTTGGCACGGCTATAGGAATGTTTACTGCCTCAATTACGGTTTTGGTATTTGTGGGTTTGCTACTTTCGCTATCGTGGAAACTGACGGTGACAGCTACGATTTTGTTGGGGTTAGTTGCTTGGGCAAATCAATATATTATTAACCGTTCCAAGCATTTTGGCCACCTACTTTCTGAAATGTCGAAAGATTATTCGGTTAGGGTGTTCGAAACCATGACTGGGATTAGGCTAGTTAAGTCAACGGGGAACGAGGAAAGGGAGTATCAACGGATCAAGAATTTAATTCAAAGGCGAGAACAAGCGGATTTTCAGGCTCAGGTAAATTATGCGGCAATCGCCCCAATTAACGAAGTTGTTAATTTGATAGTTATTATTTTGATTGTGTTTATAGGACGCACAATTTTTGCGAATGAGATAGAGTCTATATCTACAGTTTTGTTGACTTATTTATTGATACTTTTTCGATTAATTCCTTTGATCTCTCAGTTGAATGGTGGGCGTAGTCAATTTGCTACTATGTCGGCTAGTGTAGAGGTTGTGAATGATTTCTTGAACTGTGATGACAAGCCATTTATGCCGAATGGGTCAGTGCCATATACTTATTTGCGATCGGGAATTCATTTTAATAAAATATCTTTTAACTATCCAAGTCATGAAAAATTAGTGCTTCAAGAAGTAGATTTGTTTCTGCCTCATGGTACTACTTTGGCTTTGGTAGGAAGTGCTGGTTCTGGTAAGTCAACTTTGGCGGATTTACTGTCGAGATTTTATGATCCTACGGTCGGTCATATCTCGATCGATGGCATTGATTTGCGAGAATTTGATATCAAAAGTCTCAGAAAAGCTATGGGAATTGTTAGCCAAGATACGTTTTTGTTTAATGCTTCTGTGCGCGATAATATTGCTTATGCTAAGCCCCAAGCAACTGAGGCAGAAATTGTGGAAGCGGCGAAGGGAGCTAATGCTTATGAGTTTATCCAACAGTTGTCGGAGGGGTTGGATACTCGAATTGGCGATCGGGGTGTGATGCTATCGGGAGGCCAGCGTCAGAGAATTTCGATTGCTAGAGCTCTGTTGCAAAACCCGGAGATTTTAATTTTAGACGAAGCAACGAGTTCCCTGGATACGATTTCGGAAAGATATGTGCAAGAGGCGATCGAGAAACTGAGTTGCGATCGCACAACCTTGGTAATTGCCCACCGTCTCTCGACAGTCCAAAAAGCGGACAAAATCGCTGTGATCGATGGAGGAAAGGTAATAGAAATTGGTTCCCATGAAGAATTGCTAGCAAAAGGAGGTTACTACACTCGCTTATATTCAGCCCAATTTGCCGAAGAAACTGCTCGCGATGAAGCTTTAATTAGAGGTTCCTACGAAATTCGCACGCGCCTGACTCCGATGATAGCTTACCTCAAATTGCTAGTTGATGAAATGGTAGATTCTCCCGAAGAAAGAGACGAGTTAATCAGAGAATCATTTCACTCTGCTGCTAATATTTTTAAGACTTTGGAATTTATCGAAAATACGATTAAACGTCAGGCTGTTAAGAAGTAGTTATTAGTTATTAGTTATTGGTGGTGCCCTGAGCGTAGTCGAAGGGTTATTAGTTATTAGTTATTGGTTATTGGTTATTAGTTAGAAAAGCAGTCAACAGTCAACAGTCAACAATGCCCAATTTACCATGTCTAAATATTATGTATTTTTTACCCGAAATATCTTGCCGCAACCTAATGTAGCTAGCTTAGTTCAAGTTGTGCACTCTGCGAATGCCTCAGCAAATCTCGGTTTACCAGCAGTTTTGGTATATCTTCGCAAAGGATTGAGTGCTTTTAATCCGATTGATTTACTCCATCCTTTTCAACCTCGAAAACCTGACGACAAACTTGCCAAAATATATAATATTCAAGATAAATTAAAAATAGTAGATTTACCGATGCCGTGCCCGATCGACCTTTTCGACAGCAAGTGGACGAGTTCGAGTACAATAGTCTCAAAATACTACCTACCGATTCACCTGCGAGAATCCACTCAAATCGTCCACACACGGGACTGGAACTTTGTAAAAGCAGCAATTAAAAACGGAATTCCGGCTATCTATGAACAGCATCACCACGAATCCAAGCAATTTGAGCCAGAAATTGTCCGCAATCCTCTGTTTCAGATTGCCGTAACTGTTGCTGATACAGTGCGAGACAGCATGATTCAAAATGGAATGCCACCGGAAAAAGTAATTATGCTGCACAATGGTTTTAACCAATTGTTTCTCGCGAGACAAACGGCAGATTCCCAGATATGGCGACAGAAATTATTAACAGATGGCAGAGAAAATTTAGCCGTTTATGCAGGCGGGCTTTACCCGTTTAAAGGTGTGGATATGTTGGTGGATGTGGCGAAGGAGTTGCCGGGAGTTGAATTTGCGATCGCAGGTGGCGATTCATCTCAAGTAACAGCATACCAGCAGTTAGCTAAAGACAAACAAGTTAACAACATAAAATTTCTCGGCTACCTCCCACAAAATCAACTTGCTAGCTTGCTACAAGCCGCCGATGTGTTGACTCACCCGCACTGTTTGACAGAGGCTGCGACGTTCACATCTCCTTTGAAATTCTTCGATTATATGGCATCGGGAACTCCGATTGTCGCGACGGAAATTCCATCTTTGCTTGAATTTAAGTCGGGGAATATTGCTGCGACTTGGTGCGAACCCGATAGCCCGTATGAATTTGCACAAAGCATTCAAGCTAGCTTAACAAAATATCCTAGGAAGGTCGAAGGTTATGCAGAAACTATGGATTTTGTCAAGCAATTTTCATGGGAAAATAGGATTGAGAGGATTTTGAGTTATGTGGATGAAAAAGTGCGATATCCGATAATTTAAAAATCCGTAGGGGCGGGTTTTACCAACCATAATTGCCTAAAATCAATAATCTCATAAACCCGCCCAGCCCACACAAAAACCAGATTTCTGATTAAAAATGAACCCAAAAATTATCGGCACAATCACCACCTATCCAGGGATGAGTCAAAGTGACTGGCTATGGCAACAAACCCCTCAAAACTTCGGTAAATGGGGAAATATTCAAATGCTAGCAAATCACCCAGAACCAGACTTTTTACTTATGTATCAATTAGACTTTCCCAAACCACCCAAACAGCAATCCTGGCTCGACAAAATTCGCCATCCCAGCCCTCAAAACCCAGAAAACGACCTTCGAGAAAAATTGCGCGGTGTCCCCAAGGAACGCATAATCTACCTAATCCGCGAGCCACCATTACCAGAAGTTATTGAAATTACCAAAGCCAATTACGAACAAGCAAAACTTTACTGCGGTTACATTTCCGGCCCAGACGATTTCGCACCAAACCCCAATTATATGCCCGCGATTTGGTATCATAGCAACTCGTTTCGAGAACTCGATGAAATGCCACCACCTGCTAAAACTAAATCCTGTTCTTGGATTACTTCAGGTGTTAGTCGCAGCGCCAATCACCGCCAACGATTAGACTTTATCAAATTGCTGCAACAACAAGAATTAAATTTTGACCTCTACGGGCGAAACTTGCCAACTTGGGCGGGCGGTAACGGCATTGTAAATAATAAATGGCACGCTGTCGCACCATATTATTACAACTTAGCTATTGAAAATTATGCGGAAAACGATTGGTATGTCAGCGAGAAGCTTTGGGATGCTTTATTAGGTTGGAGTTTGCCAATTTATTACGGCGGTGTGGCGGCCGATAAGTTGTTACCAGCGGGGAGTTTTCTGCGGCTTCCCAGTTTGGATCAGAAAGGAGTAGAATTTATTCAAGAGGTTACTGCGAGTGCGGATTATTGGCATGAAGCGAGGGAGAAAATTGCGGAGGCTAGACAAATCATTCTCCATGAATTGAACTTGCTGAATTGGCTGTCTAATTTTGTATCTCAGGAAACAGAGCAATGACAGATAATTCGGCGGTTGAAACCGCTGCTACACAAACGAAGTCCACCTTCGCGGACTAATATATATGAATGGAATTTGCACGCTAGCCAACGATACAGTGTATGATCAACTAATTGCCTTGCTCAACAGTATTGAAATTATCTTAGGCTCAAAAACTCCTGTCTGCATTTATCCTTTCGACGACCAAATACAGCAAATCAAAGCAGAAATTGTTAACCGTCCCAACGTCTTTATTTATGAAGATAGTGCCTCAATTCAGCGATGGGATAAATTCATGGAAGCCGCCGCACCTGAGCGTTTAAACCGCAAAAAATTCCGGCTTTACGGCGCTCATCGGCGCTTTTGTGCTTTCGATGGCCCGTTTGCCAAATTTATCTATCTGGATGCGGATACTTTGGTGATGAATTCCCTTGATGCGGTTTTTCAGCAGTTAGAGCAATCTGATTTTGTGGTTTATGATTTTCAATTTCATGACTCAACTAAAGTATATAACATTCAGTCGCCAAAACTCGTCAAAGTCTTTGAGCAAAATCGGATTGACTCAGAAATATTTTGTTCGGGATTTTACGGTAGCAAGCAAGGTTTGTTTGACCAAAATACTAGAGAATGGTTGTTAGCCCAACTGCAATCTGGGGAGGCGGAAATTCTCTATGCAGGTGCGGGAGAACAGCCTTTGCTCAATTATATGGTGATGAAAACTAACATGAATAGTTATAATTTTGCTTATAGTCTACCGGATGGTGAGAAAACTGGGTGTTGTGTCAGTTCTAAACATTTTGAAGAACGGGATCAGATTTTGTACGATAAGGGAAACAGACTTACTTACATTCATTATATTGGTGTGCCACCGGATTTGATTCGGAGAGTTTGTGCGGGTGAAAATATTGAGTTTCCCTATCGCAATTTGTTTCTGCATTATCGCTATCTCCGCGAACCGTCAAAGTGTCCGATTTTTACTGAAGTGCCTAAGTCTTATACTGAAGTTTCTAGGTCGAATTTGTTAACCAGGGTATTGAAAAGGTTGAGGATCAATGTATGAATCGCGGTATTTATATTGTGGCGAATGATAAAGTGATCGAAAGTGCGATCGCGCTTACAAACAGCATACGTTTGTACAACTGTCAAGTACCAATTTTTTTGATTCCCTTCGACGACAATTATCAGCAAGTCGCCGCCGCCCTCAGCCGTCTTCACGGGGTGCAATTGTTCCCAAATCTGGGGTTTGTGGAACAGTTTACCAGGGAAATTGGCCAAATGTTCGATCGCAACTTTTTGGCCCTTCCCAACAAAATGCGAAAACTCGTCGCCTGGTTTGGCCCGCTTGACGAATTCCTGTACATCGACACCGATATCATCGTCTTTGAAGACATCGCAGCCAACCTCAACAAACTATCAGAAGTAGACTTTTTCTGCTGCGACTATCACCACCTTAGCGAAAAACTGCGAAATGTATTTTCACCACTTGTCAAAGAAGAGGATATTTTCACAGATTCAGAACTTCAAGATGTGTTCAACAGCGGCTTTTGGGCTTCCCGGAAAGGAACTATTTCAGAATCAAAAATGTATGAAGTTTTGCGGGAATGTTCGCAGCATCGAGAATATTTTGATTTCACTCAAAATGTCACTGACCAACCTATACTAAATTATATCATTCTTAAACTGATTCCCAAACGCTGTAACCTTGTCAAAGCCACCGCAACCGAACCAGGAAGCTGGGCCGGTTCCAAGCATTTTCAGGAAATAGATAATGTGCTTTATGACAAAGGTAAAAGGTTAAAATATATTCACTGGGCGGGGATACCGATTAAATCGGGCAGTCCATACTGGGAACTATGGAAACATTATCGTTATTTGTATGAGGAAAAACCTAATTTAATGCAAAAAATATTTCAATATTTGCAGGGTGTGTTGAGCGCTGTTATAATATTCGATATTGTAGGGTGTGTTGGGCGCTGTTATAATATTTGATAAAGCCGAGAAATTTGCCAGCGCCCAACACACCCTACGGGATAATTTCGGTGCGTTGGGCGCTGTTTTGATATTCGATAAAGCCGAGATAATTCCCCAGCGCCCAACACACCCTACGGGAATATTTGGTAACTGATTTAATTTATTTCAAAACTATGACAAATGGTATTTATATCCTAGCAAACGATGTTGTTTTCGACCATTTAGTCGCTTTGTTAAACAGTCTTGAAGTGAACGGGGCAAAAGATATTCCAGTTTGCATTATTCCCTATGATGACAGAATGGAAAAAGTACGAGTAGAAATTGCAACTCGTCATCATGTCACTCTGTTTGAAAATACCGATTCAATCATTTTCTGGGAAGATTTTGCAACTCAAGTTTGGAAAACTCATGCAAAAGCTCAAAGGGTTTGGCAATCTAAAGGTTGGAAACCTGTTCAATGCTTGAAAATGCACCGTAAGTTCTGTTGTTTCGATGGCCCTTTTGATAAGTTTATCTATTTTGACGCGGATACTCTATTAATGGGTTCTCTAGATTATATCTATCAAAAACTTGATGAATTTGACTGGGTAGTAAATGATTTTCAATACAAATCAGACCTCAAGTATATATTTGATTTATCGTCACCCAAATTGCCGGAAGTTTTAAATATTGACAAACTACAATCTCATATTTTCTGTGCTGGTTGGTTTGCGTCAAAACAAGGTGTTTTCAATCGAAATAGTTGCGCTCAATTTTTAGAAGAATTAACATTGGCAGAGGTAGAAATTATGTCTTCGCGGGGTGCGGATCAATCTCTACTTAATTATTTAGTTGCTCGTTGCAAAGTTTCTTTTTACAATTTCGCATATGCTCAACCGGAACAGGTGACTGGTAATCATTGGTCTTCTCAATTTGATGTGATAAATTATGTTTTATACGATAAAGGACGGCGACTTACTTATTTACATTATATGAGTATTTCAGCGGCTAAAATTAATTTGTTGTGTGCTGGCGAGGATGTTGAGATTCCTTACCGAGATGTATTTCTGTACTACCGCTATTTGAAATCGCCTGAAATGCGACCGAAACTCGTTTCTCCAAATTTCCTGGTGCGAGTTGGGAGAAGTTTGAATATTTGGGTAATTCAAAAGGTTGATAATGTTAAATTTAAGTTGCGGAATTTGATAAATAGATAGGAGTTGACAGTTGACAGGAATCCTAAATGTGTAGGTTGGGTTGAGGTAACGAAACCTAACTCTTTATTTAAAATTGGGTGTTGGGTTTCGCGAAGCGCTCTACCCAACCTACTTTATTTAAAATTAGACGTTGGGTTTTTATTCTTCAAAGGCATCCAAATCTAGGGCTTTGGAACCTCCACGTTCTAATTCCAATAAAAGCTTACCTAGCTGTCTCCAAATTAGCCAGCCGGTGAGTATGGTTAGTGGTAAAGATAAAGCGTAAGCGAACAATTTGGGAAGTCCAAAAATCTCTACACCGGAAGCTAAAAATATGCAAATTCCTCCGGCCATTCCGAGGAAAGGTATGAATAATTGCAATCCTTGCAGGTTGGCTAAGGTGCGAGTGGCACGATTTTTTGACCACAGTTTTACTGCTTCTTTGAGGGTTGCTTCAAAGGCTAAGCCGGAGGCCATTCCTGCTAGGAGTCCAGCAGTCATAAAAAAATAGGGAGGTTCTGGAAAGTAATACACGAATAATTCTTTTGGGGTAATTGTTGGTTGACAGTTGACAGTTGACAGTTGACGGTTGACAGTTGACAGTTGACAGTTGGCAAATAACAACTGACCACTAACAACTGACCCTTCGACCCTTCGACTACGCTCAGGGCGACGCTTCGCTCAGGGAACCGCAACTGATTAAAATCTAGTTAGGGCGGCGGCTCCTTCTGTGGAAAATTCTGCTAATGCGCCTAGAGCAACGTTGAATAGGCGGCTTGGTTGCAGGTCTTCCTTGACTAGGTTCCACAGACTGCGAACTTCTGCTGTGTGGATGCGATCGTC
>JAYTZD010000389.1:0-12477 GCA_043742065.1 Oscillatoriales bacterium | reverse complement strand
GTGAGGCGGGGAATATCTAAGCGGAAAGGCAGATTTCTGGTAATAATCAAGGCTAAGATGGCGCTGAGTCCGATCGCACCTAATGCCCAAAACAACTGTCTTCCCGGCTGCGCTTGTTCTAGCATAACGCGATCGCGCCACAGCCACAGCCCGATCGCACTCAAACACCCCACAGCCAGAAAAATCAACCAAATTTCAAAACCAGGCAAAATCGCCAGCCAAGGTAGTGCAATAGCGCGATTCGTCAAGTAAAATGGGCCGCTCATCTGCGGGTTTTCTTCCAGTTTTGGGAAAGCGATGAACACTGCAAAATACCAAAAAAACAATTGCAGCAATAACGGCGTATTTCGGATAATTTCTACATACAAACCTGCTAAAGTTCTCAGCAACCAGTTGTCAGAAAGCCGCGCAATTCCTACCGTCAAACCCGCAATAGTTGCGATAATTATGCCAATCCCCATCACTCGTAATGAGTTGAATAAACCGACCAAATAAGCCTGTCTATAACTATTTTCAGGATTGTAATCAATCACTTTTTCCCCAATATCAAAGGATGCTTGGGAATTCAGAAAGTCAAATCCGAAAGTGATGCCTAGTTGTGAGTAATTTGCAGTCAGATTGTCCCAAAGAATTGCTATGATAGCTATTACTGAAATCAAGGCGATCGCCTGTCCAGTAATTTTCCAAAAGCGATCGTCCCTCAGCAGTTTAATCATTGGTTTTTCGTTGACTGTTGACGGTTGACTGTTGACGGTTGACTGTTAACTGCGAACAGTCAACATTTAACAAAAATTAACGGAACGGCGGCGAGTACATCAAACCGCCATCTTTCCAAAGTTTGTTTTGACCTCTATCTAATTTGAGTGTACTTTTAGGGCCGATATTGCGATCGTACATTTCGCCATAATTTCCCACTTTTTTCACAATGCGAGCCGCGTAATCGTTCGGGAGTCCCAAACCTTTACCCAAATCGCCTTCTTTTCCTAGCAAACGTTTGATGTTCGGATCTTTACTGCTAGTTGCTATTTGGTCTACATTTGTCGAATTAATTCCCAAATCTTCAGCTTCAATCGCTGCAAAAATGATCCACCTTACCGCATCCGACCATTTAGCATCGCCACTTTTCACCGCTGGAGTCAAAGGTTCTTTTGACATCAATTCTGGCAAAATGACATTGTTTTCGGAATTGGGCAGAGTGGTACGCTTGGATACAAGTTGCGATCGATCGGCTGTAACACCTTGACAGCGCCCTTCTTGATAAGCAGCAAAGGTTGCATTCACTTCTTCAAATACGACTGGGCTGTATTTAACTGCCAATTTTCGCATTTGATCGGACAAATTTTGCTCGGTACTTGTACCTGTTTGCACACAGATAGATTTACCTGCAAAATCTTTTAAACTCTTAATACCACTATCTTTTTTGACCATGACACTTTGAGAGTCATAAAAGATTGTAGGGGCAAATTCGAGCCCGGTGGTACTGTCGCGACTCACGGTGTAGGTAGTGTTGCGACTGAGAATGTCGATTTCTCCGGCTTGCAAAACTGTGAATCTTTCTTTAGCATTAAGATTGCGATACTCAACTTTTTCTGGATCGTCAAATATTGCCGCTGCGATCGCCCTACACACATCTACATCCAATCCTGAGTATTTGCCCTTTTCATCTACAAAGCTAAAACCCGGTAGTTGACCACTCACGCCACAAATTAGTTTCCCACGACTCACAATTGTATCTAACCGACTGGGTGTTTGTGGCGATTTACCTTCGGTAGCAGTTGTTTGTCCCGGTGGTGGCGTTTGTGCCGATCGATCCCTACAAGCTGTCAATGGTGCGATCGTCAACATAGTTGCCAGTAACAAAAATCCCAATTTACGCATAAATTTTAGTAGAACGCTTCTTTACGATCCTACCTTGTTACTGACGATAACTGTGGCGATCGCGCCTCACAACAGATTCCAGCTTCAGAATCGGCATTTCCCTTAGAGACACCACCGCCATCCCATCGACAATCCATTGGTTATTTTTTGGTCTGTAAGGAGCGATCGCACTTCGGTGTAAAACTTATTCGATTTTGAACCAAACAGCTCACAACAGCTCAGGCGCTAAGCGCTGTTCAGCTAAATCGCGGATTAAGGACAACCGAGACTGGATGTACTCATCCAACAAATCTGCTTCTTTACCATTAAGCGTAGAGTTCATTTTCAACTGTTTCAGCAACCACTGCACCAAGGTGGCATCATCCAAAGTCACTAGCAGAGTGGCTTGGGTGGTTTCAATCAATGACCAGAGTTGACGTAACATGACTGGACTCATACAATCTCCTTGAGCGTGAATACCCGTTAAATGGGCGGGCTAGGCGAGAAGCTAGTCTTCATATTTTGAGCCGATAGACGAAAAGCACCCTAAGAGTCGTCGGCTTAATGATTATTTTATATTTCACCACAATAACTGAATATAGTAGTGTCAAAAGCTACAACACACAAGATGTCATAAGAGTTCCAAATCTCTTTACATACGGATAAAAATATTTGTAAAACTTTACAAAGCTTTACATTGAGGGCGGTGAATTATTTTGAGGTAGGGACACGGCATTGCCGTCTCCCTACAGTATTATTATCGGTAGGGACACGGCATTGCCGTCTCCTCCCTTGCTCACTGGCTGGCGGTGAAATCTTGAACACGCCCCAGAATCACTTCTAATTCAGCGATGATTTGATCTGCGCCTTCCAAATCCTCTGATTCAGCGCGAATTTGAAGCTGGGCTGCAATCTCAGGCATTAACCGCACCGCAGCCGTAGCGCTAACACCCTTAATTTGGTGAGCATAACGTGCTACTGCTTCAGCATTTCCCGAAGCGATCGCACTTTTAGCTGCTACTAAATAACTTTTAGTATCAACCACAAAAGCTGCCAATATTTCCCGTTCAAACTCTAAATCAGTTCCAGTAATTTCGTGTAAATGTTCAACATCTACCAAAGATTCTAGATTTGCAGCAGAGTTTGGTGAAACCTGATTATTAGATATTTGATTGTTAATTTTTAACTGTAAAGACCAGTTTTCCAGTACAGATTTTAACTTTTCCATCGAAATCGGTTTGCTGATATAATCATCCATACCAGCCGCCAGACACTTTTCGCGATCGCCCTTCAAAGCATTCGCCGTCATCGCAATCACCACCGTTTTTTGGTGGGGCTGCATCAAACCCGACGCGATCGCCTCAACTTCCAAGCGACGCAATCGAGCAGTAGCCTCATAACCATCCAAAACAGGCATCTGACAATCCATCAACACAATATCATACTTCTGGAGCGCCATCATAGATAGCGCTTCTTCGCCATTATTAGCCACATCTGCCACACCTCCCAAAACTCTCAATTGATTCAGACAAACTTTCTGATTAATTGGAGTATCTTCAACTAACAAAATCTTCAAATTAGCTAACTCTTGTTGATTCGTCACTAATTCTGCATCACCAATTTCTGCATCAGTTAAACTTGTTTGATGACGATCAATTACTGCATCAGGGGCGATCGCATTTACCAAACACTCAAACACCCGATGAGTTTTGACAGGTTTAATTAAATAGCCACTAAAACCGTTATTCACCAAACGTTTTGCCTCTTCAAGCTGAACCGCTGAAGTCAAAACCACCCACTTCGTTTGCGCGATTGCTGACTCCGAAACAATCAAATTTTCCAGACTTCCTGTCACCATTTCCGGTAACTGAATATCAACCAAAACGATATCAAAAGGGCTATTCTGGCCGATCGCTTTGTACAAAGATGCGATCGCCATCCAACCAGTCTCAGCTTCCTCAACTTCCATGCCCCACAAAACAGCCATTCTCCGCAGCATTTGTCGCACACCAGACTTATCACTTGCTACTAATATTTTCTTGCCCGCAAGCACCGTTTGCAAATGCACTTCGCACCCAGTTCCGATATTAGTTACATCCTCCCTTAATGCCGGCAAACTAAACCAAAAAGTCGAACCCGAACCGAGGGTACTTTCCACACCAATTTCACCACCACCCAACTCCACCAACTGCTTGCAAATTGCCAGTCCCAAACCAGTTCCCCCATACTTCCTCGTAGTAGAAGCATCAACTTGAGTAAAAGATTGAAATAGCTTTTTCTGATCTTCAGGCTTAATCCCTATTCCAGTATCTGTGACCTTAAAAATGAGATAATTTAGCCAATTTTTGTCGAATGTTAAAGTTATTTCTTCTTCCTTTGGCTTAGAAATACTACTTGAGGAAAAGTCTTTTTCCCTGGAAATAGACACCTCAATTACCACTTCCCCTCCTTCTGTAAATTTAATGGCATTGTTTACCAAATTGGTCAGAATTTGGCGCAACCGTATAGCATCACCTCTAATCACCAAAGGCACGTCACTATCAATCAACACCACCAAGTCTATACCTTTTTTTTGTGCATGAGTTGCCAACAAATCTAAGACTTCATCTAGACAAATACTGATATCAAATCCTATAGTTTCCAAGCGCATTTCTCCAGCTTCCAGTTTAGAGATATCCAGAATATCATTAATTATGGACAACAGGTTTTGCCCACTAACTTTCAGCGTCTGCACAAAGTCAAGTTGTTCGGAAGTAAGATTAGTTTGCAGCAGCAAATCAGTCATTCCCATCACTCCATTCATCGGAGTCCGAATTTCGTGACTCATATTTGCTAAAAATAGCGACTTCATCCGAGACGCTTCCAAAGCAACTTCCCGCGCTTTTTGCGCTTGTTCAAACAAAGTAGATTGCTGAATTGCGATCGCCAACTGCACGCTCAACCTACCCAGCAAATCCACCTCGGAATCAGCCCAAACACGCGAATCGCTGCACTGGTGAGCTACCAGCAATCCCCATAATCGATTTTGACTCGCTTCTAAACTTGTATTCTGCAATCCTGTTTGGGAATTTCCCTCGAAAACTTCTATTGTCAACTCCTGAGTTTCATCAGCTATAAAAATTGGAACAACTAAATTAGCCCTTACCTGCAAACTAACAAGAAATTTCCGATGATTGTCACTCAAATCAGCAGTATAAATATCTTCAATAGCTTGAATTTTGCCAGCCCGGTAAAGGGATTTGTAAGCTTCTCCAAAAAATTTGTCTTGCAGTTCTTTACCCAAAATCGGCATCCAAGAATCTCCTACAGATTCAACAACCACAACCCCTGTATCATTTGATTCAAATCGGTAAATTACCGTGCGGTCATTTGCCAGTAATTGCCGCACTTCTTGTACAGCAGTATTCAAAGTTTGAGTGAGGTTGAGAGACTGCCGGACGCGCTGAGCTATAGCCGAAACCAGGCGCTCCTGTTCTGCTTGTTCCCGAAGTTTTCTCTCAGCTTGCTTCCGTTCAGTGACATCCCGAATTACCGTCGCAAAGCACAGTGGCTCGCTGTTTGTAGGGTGTTTAACCAGAAAAACATTCATCAAAGCATCAAACTGTTTACCGCTGTATAAGTGTTGCACCATCCCTTCTCCTTGCCATTGTCCCTGAGTTAAAATTTTCGGTAAAATCTCTTGAGTAAATTTATGTTTGAAATCTTGACCAATATAATCCCAGATTTCCGTATAAAGAGCTTGAGAAATATTTTCTAAACCCACCAGCCGCCGTCCAGCTTCGTTGACAAACAATGTCTGTCCTTCCAGGGTAGCCATGCTAATAAAATCGCTGCTATTTTCAATCAGCGAAACAAATTTTTGGCGCTCTTCTTCAAATCTTGTTCGTTCTGTAACATCGCGCTTGACACAGACATGACAAATGATATCACCGCCGTCATTAATCACAGAATATGCAGCAATATCGATCGCCAGCCTGATACCATTTTTAGTAAAATTAGTAGTTTCGCCCCGAAAAGTTCCATTTTTGGCTAAACTTTCGGCAATTTCCGAAAACCTCTCACCCACAATCATTTGTGGCATTTCGACTTCTAATTCGGCATCTGTGTATTCCAGGAGAGATTCGTGAGCACAATTTTGTTCTACAAAAAAACCGTCTGCATCAATAATTATAATCGCATCATTGGAATTGAGAAAGATTTCTCGGTAAAGCTTGAGTTTATCCTCGTCTCGCTTGCGTTCCGTGATATTCCTTTTGAGAGTCACATAACAAACTACGCTTCCAGCATCACTAATAACCGAAAAAGCTGAAAGATCTACCTCAATTGTTCTCTCTTCTGCAACCTGAAAACAAGTGATTTCACCTCGATAATTTCCAGTTAGTTTTAGGCTTTGTATAACCGATACAAATGCTTCTTCTCCCATGTGAAATGCTGGTGTTGCTTGTTCTGATTTTGATTCTTTGTAACCCAGCAAAGCAATGTGAGCTTGATTTCTTTGTAGATAATGTCCTTGAGGGTCTAGAATCGCGATCGCATCGTTAGACTTTAAAAATATCTCTTGATAGAGTTGCAGCTTTAATTCAGCTTGTTTGCGTCCGCTAATATCCACGAACAACCCATAATAAACTACATCCCCAGAACTTTGCATTTCCGGATGTGCATCCCCTTGAATCCATTTAAGCTTTCCAGAAGGAGTAATAATTCTACCTTCCCACCGCCACGGCTTCAAATTTTCCGCAGAAATAATCACAGAATTGACAAATTCATCTCTATCTTCAGGATGAATTAAATCAACAAAGACCTGAACATCTTGCTGAGCAGCATCTGGTTCTATTTCATATAATTCTCGGCAACCTGCACTCAAGAAAGAAAAAACCATCGATCCATCTGGATGCAAATCAACTTGATACACCGTACCGGGCATATTAGCAGTAATTTTTTGCAGTTTTGCTTGGCTTTGACGCCTAGCTTCATCTATTTCAGAGTATTCTGTTTGATTTTGCGACAACAAATCTAGGGCAAAATTATTTGTAACTGACTGCTCTAAAGTTTGCTGTTTCGATAATAAATTCACCCATGCTTGGGAACAGATTTGAGTGCTAATATAGAGCAAGCAAAGGTGATTAAAATCAAAAGCATTTGCTGACTCGGAACCTATCAAAATCACTCCCAACAATTCTTCGCTTTCATCGGCGATTACCGGAGCCATCAACACAGATTGAAACTGAATAATTGGAGGCTGTTCGAGATTGTGTGCCCATTCCCGATCGCCTTCGAGCCATTGAGTGCGAGCATTGTGTAAGCAAGACTCTACTTCCGATTTTACCTCTGGAGTTAACGGGTGTGAGTTTTGCCAGTATATGCGATCGTCCGAATTCGTCAAAAGTGCGCCCAGCCTAGCTATATCGTAGGGAATCGCCTCTGTGAAAATCAAGCGTCCCAAACATTCGAGCCAAGCAGACCAAATCTCCTCAATACCCAAAGCTAATTGTACTTTCGCAGTCAATTCATTAAAAACTTGCACTTCCAAGGTACGCTGGCGGACTTCTGCTTTCAGGCTGGCGGCTAGGATTTGCATAGTAGTCAATACATCGTCTTGCTTATGTTATTGCGATCGACAATCAAAGTTTTTTAAACACAAATTATAAAGTATATTTGACTAAAATACAACTTTTTAATATTTACAGGACTTTTCGGGTATGTAGGTAGTAGTAGAGGTAGGGACACGGCATTGCCGTGTCCCTACGGGGATATTGATAGTACCTATAAACCTGCAATCTGCTGTATCTTGGATTTTGACTTAAAAAACAATAGCACTAGGCAGGAGCGAAGCAACAGCACTAGGCATCTACTTCACTCCGTTTGCTCGGCCAGCCTACAAAACTATCCCATTAAAATCACCGTATCGATGATATGGATCACACCGTTATCAGCTTCGATATCCGCAGCAAGAACCGTAGCATTTTTCACCTCAAAACCGTCAGAGCAATCAATTTTAATCGGCGAACCCTCCAGAGAAGTCACAAAGCCAAGTTTTGCCAAATCAGCCTTCATAAACTTACCGGAAACGACGTGAAACGTCAGAATCCTGCTCAGTTGGGGAACGTTCTGTACTAAAGTTGTGATAGTTCCCGGCGGCAACTTAGCAAAAGCATCGTCATTGGGTGCAAAAACAGTGAAAGGGCCCGGACTTTTGAGCGCGTCTACCAAATTAGCCACTTGCACAGCAGTTACCAGGGTTTGGAAGCAACCAGCACCTACGGCAATATCAACAATATCAGGCATTCAGTTTTACCTTGTCTCGTAAAAATTATCTACTAAGTATGGTAAACTGATTTGGTGATTTGTTCTTGGTTATTAGTTACTTGTTATTTGCACAATACTGCTGGCGTGTTCGATGCCAAAACTGCTGTTTCTAAATCTGATGTTGGTGAGTTGATATTCTCTCCTTTCTGAATACTAAAACTGCCGTACAAAATAGAAATCTCAAAAATGTCTGTAGTAATCACCGCAGGCTTCTGGTGTTCTGGCTCACCCAAAGAAATTCCGAAAAATTCCGCTTCAAGTTCGCTAACTTCCTCTTCATCGTGTACAGTCCACCTGATATCGCGACAGTCTTTGAATTCCAGCAGATAAGGCAATCTTTGTTCTGGACTGTAAACGCATTCGATCAATACTTCATTGCCCCATAAGGATACTTTGACATTTGTGATTAAAGATGTAAGACCACCCAATCCCAGCAAGTTATAGTCATCCTTCCAATCATTCATTTAATTTTTCTCCCGTATTGTGAGTACCTGGAATTAAATTACCCAATTCATCTCGCGTCTGCAATAAATGACCATCTCGATCGAGACGCAAACCTTTGTTGATATTTCTTCCATCTAAACCATATTTCGGTGCAGGCGTTCTAATCACTTCACCGTTAGGACGGATCATTACTGTTGACTTATCAAAAAATTTATATGAAACATAACCATCTGTAGTAGTTTTGATTTCTGCACCCAGTCTACGCAAAAAGTCATCGACTTCTTGACGAGTCATTCCGGTTAAATCTCCAAACTCAGATGCAATTCCATTTCCTCCAACTCCCTGACTCGGCACACAAGTCTCTTCATCAACCATTGCCTCTTCGAGTTTAGCACAGTACCTTTTGCAGTAGGGACACAACATTGTTGTGTCCAAATTCGTGTTGTGTCCAATTTGAGATTTGAGATTAGCTCCAGAAATCCCATCTAAAAGCTAAATTTGAAGGTTGGTTAACTCCATCGCGAGTGCTGAAAAGAAGCGTAAGTATCAAACAAAGCACCCACCAAACTAAAAGTCATACATTTATCCAAAGTCAGGAATTCTTCAATTCTTCAATCCAAAATCCAAAATCCAAAATCCAAAATCTCAAATCTAAAATAAAAAGTCCCTCCCTCGCCCTTCGGCAAATAAAAATTCGATTTCTGGCGCGCTTTCCCAAATAGGTTAAGATCGCTGCAAACCGACATTTATTCGTCAAAGGGTGAGAGAGGGTGCGATCGAAAAGACAAGTTTTGTGTTAAATCAAGTCCATTCAGAGAGGCAGTTTAGCCTTTCCAGTCTTTCGCAGATTGTTCGAGCACGTAGGTTGCGACATCCTCAATTTGTTCAGGCTTCAAACGAGTCCCGAAAGCAGGCATCGCATTTTTGCCCTTTGTTACCTGAGTGGTAATAGCTTCCAGAGAATTCATGCCGTACTTTTCTAAAGCAGCGGATTTCAAGGTTTTCATGGACATCACGACGTTACCGCCGCCGATGTGACAAGCAGCACAGTTGGCGCTAAACAGTTTAGCTCCTTTAGCAGCGTCTCCAGCCAAAGCAGGGCTGCCGAAGCCGACAGTAAAAATTGCCAAAGCTAACAGAGCGATCGATAAGAGTCTTTTCAACGTAGTTCTCCTCTAATGGACACCAGGAACGGTGGTTCTTTAGTTATTTTACCTGAAATTTCGGGTTGAATCTCGACTAGAAAATTGGGATACTGGCGATCGGGTAATTTACCACCGTTTGCAGCGGTTCAACTCTCCAGATCATCCGTACCCCAGCCCGGAGCCTTCTGAGCAGCCCGAAGCACAAAAGCAGCCAAATCTTGAATCTGGGGCTGTGACATCCAGCTTTCGGGCACTTGGCGACACCAAAAACTTTCCTCACTACCGTCATAAGTCATCGGTTGTCTCAGATACGCCACCAAACTATTGATGTTATTGCGAGGAGGCGTTGCTCCCTGGAGAGTAGCCAAAGACAGAGAGATAGTCGGATCTGGCAAAGTAGCCCCTCCAACGTGACAGTTGAGACAGTTTTGCTCAAACAACTGTTTGCCGGCTGTCATATCCTGAGCCGAAAATAACTGAGTGTGTCCCTCAGCGTCCAATTCCATTGGCACAGGTTCAGTGACTTGTAGGTAGCGAGTCACATAATTAGTTGCTGCCAAAACAGGCTGAGGTTTCAGCAGCACGAGTGGCAAAATAATTAAAATTCCCAACAGAAAACAGAAAAAAATACCACGACGCAGCATGACGATACAAATTTTTGCGATATTGAATGAGCCAATGGTAAATTTTAGATTTTAGATTTTCGATCGAAGCCAACCAGAGAACAACAATAACTTTTGGCAAACTCTAGCCCCTCCCAATCTAAAATCCAAAATCTAAAATCTAAAATCAATTAACGAGCGCCTTTACCACCAGCCCACTGCTTACCAATAATTTTTGGTTGCAACAGAATGTGACCTGCAATGGCATACAAATCATCATCCGAAAGATTTCTCATTTCAGCAAAAATATCCGCGCTCTTCATGCTCGGATGTAGCTCAGAAATCTCCTCAAAGCCGTCATAAGTTGTGGGATTTTTCATATAGTCCACCAACGACTCAACATTATTGCGAGGCGGGTTTGCCAAAGCTAGAGTTTCGGGACTCAAGTTCACATTGGGGTCAGTTTTTGTCATTCCTGAGTTGTGACATTGAGCGCAGGCTGAGCTAAACAAGCGTTTGCCTTGCTGAACCTGTTTGAGGCTCAACACCACGGGAGCGCCTTTGTCATTTAAAGTCACAGTGCGGAGTTCTGGACTCAGTTCAACAGCCATCGCACTGCTGACAAATAACTGAAGTGTCAAGAATACAGCGGTCAGAGCAATGAAATATCTTTTAAGCATGGTTCTCCTTAAAAAAAATCAGGCGAATTTATTGGATGCTCTTTGAGGGAGCTGGCAAACAGATTTAAGAGCTGAAATTCCAGAGTATGATGACAACTGGTAAAATCTGATGCGCTTATAGCTGGCAAAAGTATAGTCATTTATAGACATGGGAAGCTTCAAGTCCCTCCCCCTTCACTTTTACTTTGAGCGGATTAACCCGCCTCGGCTGAACTACGCAGCTCTCTATCCCATCGCTGAACGCATTTGGGATTGCTTTTCTGAGGATGTTGTACGAACCGTTAACATCAGAATTGATTAATTGACCAATTGATGTTTTGTACAAACCTCGCTTGATTCGCCTACCAGTAAATACAGGATCTGTTTCTGTATAACACCATTATTGTCTATAATTGCTTATAAACTCAATGAAGTTTTACAATACCTTTAAGAGTAAAGGAATTGTGCAATCAATCTGTGATAAGTTTTGAGTCGCGTCTCTTTTCTAGAGCCGACATAATTGCCTTAACATCCTCTAGGGCCAAACGGGTTTGAGGATGTTTGTAGGCAATTTCCAACTCATCACACAAGCGGATCACGTCTTCAACAGGGACGTTGAAGTCCTCTGCTATTTCTGCAATGGACAGGTCTGCAAAACCCATAGTTTTTAGGTTGCTGACGGGTAAAAATAGGGTTGACGGCTATTAACTTACAACTGGACAATTTCACAAAGCGCTGTTAGTTTGTTCTGAATTTACTTTGTCAGAGCCAACTCACTGCTAACTTACTAAGTATTTCTGCTCAGAAGAACTCGATCGCCAATCAACTTCTAATAAATATCATCCCATTGCAGTGTCCTTATTCACAAGTGAATGCCCACACTAATGCTTGGGCTTATAGCGAGGGCTTTCTGTTTCATGCGCCGTCGCCTTCACACAAGCAAGCTGATGTTTCGGACTTATGCAGCTACTTTTAATAGACATCTCCCAAAAAGTTTGTCAATAACAGGCAGGATGCCTGTTCTACAGTAATTATTGAAGATGTCTAGTGGTGGTAATTAGACTTCTGCTTAGGGCGACAGCTTGATGGCGTGAGTCTTTGAGGGGAAAACGTGGGTGTCTGCGGGTTCGAGTTCCTCAGATTCCGATCGCCCCAGCTTGTCTTGGGGCTGATGCAGAGCAATTAGCTGAGCCAAAGTTTTCTTTAACTGAGTGCGAGGGACAATCAAATCAACAAAACCGTGGGCAAAAGAATATTCGGAAGTTTGATAATTTTCTGGCAGTTTTTCCCGCAGAGTTTGCTCGATCACTCGGCCACCAGTAAAGGCAACAGTGGCTTTCGGCTCTGCAATAGTAATGTCTCCCAGCATGGCAAAACTCGCGGTGACACCGCCAGTTGTCGGGTGAGTCAAAATTGCGATGTAAAGTTGTCTGGCTTCCCGATGGCGTTCCAGGGCCCCGGAAA
>JAYTZD010000388.1:0-12480 GCA_043742065.1 Oscillatoriales bacterium | reverse complement strand
TGCTGCTACATGGAAGTTAGTTTGCACCCATTCCCCCCCGGATGTCAAGCCTAATTTTGTTAAGAAAGATGTGAGTAAGGCATAGCTTCTTAAGGGGGATTTAGGGGGATCTAGACTCAGATAAAAACGAGATTTACATGGATTACAATCTTAATTGTAAGCCTCCATTGGCAGACAAGAACAGACAAAATTACGATCGCCAAACGCATTATCTATCCTACCCACCGCAGGCCAAAACTTATGTTCGCGTGTCCAAGGTGTTGGATAAGCGGCTTCGGCGCGAGTATAAGGATGATTCCACTCATCAACCATCAGAGATTCTGCGGTATGCGGTGCATTTCTCAAGACATTATTTTGCGCGTCAACATTGCCTTTTTCAATCTCCGCAATTTCGGCTCGAATCGCAATCATCGCATCGCAAAAACGGTCTAATTCCTGCTTCGATTCGCTTTCCGTCGGTTCCACCATCACCGTACCCGCAACTGGCCAAGAAACCGTCGGCGCGTGATAGCCGTAATCCATCAGGCGTTTGGCAATATCTTCGACTTCAATACCTGCGCTTTTCTTGAGAAGTCGCAAATCCAAAATACACTCATGCGCCACCAAACCAGATTTCCCTTTGTACAAAACTGGGTAATAAGATTCTAACCGTTTTGCCATGTAATTCGCATTCAGAATTGCTACTTTTGTCGCCTCAGTTAAACCGACTCCTCCCATCATCCGAATGTACATCCAAGAAATAGTCAAAATGCTAGCACTTCCCCAAGGCGCGGCCGAAATAGCACCAACTGATGTTTGTTGACTGTTGGCTGTTGACTGTTCGCTGTTAAAAATAGAAGTGCTGGGCAAAAATTCCACTAAATGAGACATCACCCCAATCGGCCCCATTCCCGGCCCGCCGCCACCGTGGGGAATGCAGAAAGTTTTGTGCAAATTTAAGTGACAAACATCAGCACCAAAATCACCAGGGCGGCACAAACCAACTTGAGCATTCATATTAGCCCCGTCCATATAAACTTGTCCGCCAGCTTGATGGACAATCTCGCAAATCTCTTTAATTTCTGCTTCAAAAACGCCGTGGGTAGATGGATATGTTACCATCAAAGCCGCTAGTTCATTTTTGTGCTTCTCGGCTTTTTTCTGCAAGTCAGCCACATCAATATTGCCCTGAGAATCGCAATCAACCGCCACTACTTTCATCCCCGCCATCACCGCGCTGGCCGGATTTGTACCGTGGGCCGACTGGGGAATCAAACAAATATTCCGGTGAGATTCGCCGCGATGTTCGTGGTATTGACGAATTACTAACAAACCCGCATATTCGCCCTGGGAACCAGCGTTGGGTTGCAAGGAAATTCCGGCGAAACCAGTGATTTCTGCCAGCCATTGTTCGAGTTGCACGAACATCATTTGATAGCCGCGAGTTTGATGGCTGGGTGCGAAGGGGTGAATTTTGCTAAATTCGGGCCAACTCACGGGTAACATTTCCGCTGTGGCATTCAATTTCATCGTACAGGAACCCAAGGGAATCATCGATGTATTCAGCGATAAATCCTTGGCTTCCAATCGGTGCATATACCGCAAAAGTTCGGTTTCCGAGTGGTAGCTGTTGAAAACTGGATGGGTGAGATAGCTGCTGGTGCGATCGCAAAAAGCAGGTAATCTTAAGGATGAACTAAAAGCATCTGCATCCAGCGACATACTCACCATACTCTCGCCATCAATCCGGATATAATCCTTATCCTGTGCAAAAATTGTCCACAATTCTTTAACATCAAGGGATGTCACAGTTTCATCCAGACTAATTCCCACCGTTGTCGCATCAAGAACCCGCAAATTAATATGGCGAAGTCTAGCAGTTGCCAAAAGTTCAGCAAGCGGCTTATTTCCCAATTCAACCCGCAAAGTATCAAAGAAAGGTTCAGTGCCAATTTTGTATCCGAAGCTTTTTAAACCGGAAGCCAAAAGTGCTGTTATATCTCTTACTTTTTCGGCGATTTGGTGGAGTCCTTGTGGCCCGTGATAAACAGCATACATACCCGCCATTACTGCTAGCAAAACTTGAGCGGTACAAATATTGCTAGTTGCTTTTTCGCGGCGGATGTGCTGTTCGCGAGTTTGCAAAGCCAAGCGTAAAGCTGATTTGCCGTTAGCATCTTTTGAAACACCCACAATTCGACCTGGAACTTGCCGTTTAAACTCTTCTCGCGTGGCGAAATAGGCTGCGTGAGGCCCTCCGAATCCCAGCGGAACTCCGAAGCGCTGCGTGCTTCCTACGGCTATGTCAGCGCCGAATTCGCCTGGGGGTGTGAGGACACAAAGGCTCAAAATATCGGCGGCTACTGTGACTAAGGCACCAACTTCGTGAGCCGATCGAATAAAATCGGTATAGTCGTAAATTGCGCCGTCTGTGGCAGGGTATTGTAGCAGGGCACCGAAGATTGTACGATCGCATTTAAAGTCTCGATGGTCGCCCACAATCACCTCAATTCCCAGGGGCTTAGCACGAGTTTGCACAACTTCAATGGTTTGAGGATGGCAATCTTGAGCGACAAAAAATGCTTTTCCCTTATTCTTAGAGACACCGTAACTTACGGTCATCGCTTCCGCTGCTGCTGTTCCTTCGTCTAGCAAAGAAGCGTTGGCAATTTCCAAACCCGTGAGGTCAATTATCATGGTTTGGAAATTCAGCAAAGCTTCCAAACGCCCTTGGGCAATTTCGGCTTGATATGGAGTGTAGGCTGTATACCAGCCGGGATTTTCGAGGATATTGCGCCCGATGACTGGAGGAGTTATGCAGTCGTGATATCCAGTCCCGATGTACGATCGCAGTACCTGATTTTTTGAGGCAATTTCTTTCAATTCTGCCAACGCAGCATACTCGCTTTTGGCTGTGGGAAGTTCTAGGGCTCCAGAAATCCGAATCGCCGCCGGAATTGTCTTGTCAATTAAATCATCGAGGCTATCGATGCCCAAAACATCGAGCATTTGCTGGATTTCCGTGGGTGTCGGGCCAATGTGGCGGCGCGCGAAACCATCGATGGGAGTAAGGTTTTGTTGTTGATTTGACTCAATTTCGGAACTGTAGAGTACCAAGGCTGATTCTCCTGAATAGACTTTTACTTCTTTAGTTTGTAACATTTTGCTAAGGAAGAGGGGAGTTCGGCAACGGATTTTGTAACGGATTTAACGGATGTCACGGATAGGAGGAAGTTCGGCAACGGATTTTGTAACGGATTTAACGGATGAATGGAAGAGGAAAGAAGGAAAAGGGAAGAAGGAAGAAACTATGCCCTATTCCCTATGCCCTATTCCCTATTCCCTATTCCCCTTCGACCATTTGGCGATACTCCTCGACTGACAAAGCCTCATCGACTTCGCTGGGATTGTCAACGCGCACTTTCAACAGCCACCCTTCGGCGTAGGCATCTTCGGCTAAATTCTCTGGAGACTCTACAATGGCATCATTGCGTTCGATGACGGTGCCGGTAACAGGCGCTTTTAAGTCTTCAACTGCTTTCACTGATTCGACTGTACCGAAAGTTGCGCCTTTTTCCAGGGTTGCGCCAACTTCTGGCAGTTCCAAAAATACGATATCACCTAATTGATCCACCGCAAAGGCACTAATGCCGATGGTGGCTATTTCGCCTTCGAGTCGGATGTATTCGTGGGTGTCTAGGTATTTCAAGTCATCGGGGTATTCTAGTGCCATGTTTTTTCTCGCAATGAACAAAGTATCAATTAAATCTTATTAAATGACGCACCTTACAACTTGGTGCAATTTTACTGAAATTCGTAAGGTGCGTCAGTCAGAGTTTTTCTATGGGCGGCGAAGCTGATTTTAGCTGACGCACCCTACTGGCGGTTTGGCGATCGATAAAATGGTTTTTTGACCACTGTCGCCGGATAGTTTTTGCCGCGAATTTCGACTTCTAAGTCCTGACCGATTTTAGCTAATTTTGTGGGAACATAGGCAAGTGCGATCGGCTTATTCAAGGTCGGTGATAATGTACCGCTAGTAATTTCTCCTACTATTTCATTCTCAAATATTACCGGATAGCCGTGTCGCGCAATATGTCGTCCTGCCATTTCTAGCCCTACCAACCGCTTTGAAACTCCACTTGCTTTCTGCTGTGACAAAACCTCACGACCAATAAAATCGCCTTTGGTATCGAGGTGAACAACCCAACCTAATCCGGCTTCTAAAGGTGTCGTATTATAGTCAATATCTTGACCGTAAAGTGCCATTGCTGCTTCTAAACGTAAGGTGTCTCTGGCACCCAAACCGCAAGGGACAACGCCAGCAGCTAATAGTGTTTGCCACAGTTCTTTTCCGACTTCTGCATCAACCATGATCTCAAAGCCATCTTCGCCAGTATATCCAGTTCTCGCGATAAAACTTGGTTGTCCCAATAGATTTGTTTCTATGTGGCCAAATGCTTTAATTGAGGTGAGGTTGTCTGCAACTAAAGGCTGGAGGTAACTGACAGCTTGTGGGCCTTGAATTGCGATTAAAATTTTGTCTGCGGAAATGTCTGTCAAACTAATACCGCTTAGTTCTAAATGTGCTGCGATCCAAGCTTTGTCTCGGATGCGAGTGGCGGCGTTGACAATAATTACTGCACGTTCTTCGCTAGTGGTAGCGTCGGGTTCTTGGCAGTAGAAAATAATGTCGTCTAAGATGCAGCCTTTGGCATTTAACAATACTGTATATTGAGCTTGACCTGGTTGCAAGCGACTCAAGTCGGAGGGTACTAAGGGTTGAAATTTTTCTCTTAATTGTTTGCCTCTCAAACCAAATTTTCCCATGTGGGAAATGTCGAACATTCCGGCTTGCGATCGCACTGCTTGATGTTCGCTGCTCAGACCGCTGTACTGCACTGCCATCTCCCACCCGGAAAAGGGAACCATCCGAGCTTTGAGTTCTAATGATAGGTCATACAGAGGAGTGCGAGCAAGTTGGCTCGGATTCTCTGGATTGTTGGGTTCAGTTGACTTTGCCACAGGTAGCGCTTTAGTTGCGAGTAGAGTGTTTTGATTCTACCAAAAATTGGTTTTGAGGAATCCGAAGGCGGAAGATCCGTGCCAAGCGTACTGAGCTTGGGAGCCTTGTTGATATACTCACCGGATTTCAATTAACGCCCTAAAAGCCGAGAAAGATAGTCTGGGTGAATTTTTGGAAAAATTCTGGATAGACTGATCGCGCTACTGTAGAAATATATTAACCGCAAAAGAAAGCTACGAAAGCTTTTTGGAGTTATTATTATGAAAATTAAAAATTTACTGACTGCTGCTTTGTCGATCGCACTTATATATACTGCCGCCAAATATATACCTGATTCAATTCAACAAAACCAGGTCAAGCAATTACTAGAAACCAAGCAATGTCCAGAATGCAATTTCAGCAATGCCAATCTCAAAGGACTTGACTTACAAGGATTTAACTTGCAGGGCGCGAACCTCGAAGGTGCTAATTTATCTGGAGCAAAATTAGCCAATGCAAACCTCAAAAATGCTAACTTAAATAAAGCCAACTTGACCGGAGCTGATTTGGGCTGTAGCGGCATCAGTTTCAACCTTGATGCCAATGAAAAAGCATCAAATATGGATTTTAAGGTAAGTGCTGTTCCCGAAAAGAATAACCCAGAAAATGCAGTAGTTGGTTTCAATATGAAAGCAACAGATCGAGGAGCCACAATGCGTTTCAACCTGCCGGGATGCGCCGACTTCGAGAATGCTAAATTGCAGGAAACCAAAATGCCCGATGGCAAAATTAATCCTTAATTGCTGCAAATATAGCAGTCTTAAATGAGTTGTGAATTTCTTATATCAATTCCGGCTGCGCCGGAATGATCTAGAGTCCAAGGCAGTGCCGTGTCCCTACAATCGATGGCGGTAGGGAGACGGCACTGCCTTGGACTCCGTTTAGATCATTCCGATGCAAACAGATTTGATATTACTCCCTTAGCAAGCGGAGGGTTGGGGTGGGGTAAAAAAACCGCCGTCTGAATAACAGACGGCGGTTTTTTAAGCAACTAACATTAGCTTAAAATTAGTGAGCAGAACCGTTACCGTGATACTTATCGCTGTCGTAGAATCCGTTTTTTGTGCCGAAGAACAGACAGCAGACAGTGAAAACTGCTGTCAAAACTGCTAAAACTAACTTAACGTCCATAATTTACCTTCTCTTGTTCAGTGAGTGGAAATACTCAGATTGTAGAGTCTTTTTGGCTGGCGCGGCCATCTACTAGCGTAGCGCCAGATTTGCTTGGCTGTACTCTGGTGCGGCAGTTTCCCGACGGGGAGACGATTCGAGCAATGATTGTGGAAACGGAAGCCTATGGCCCAGGAGATCCCGCTTGTCACGCTTATTCGCAGCGCACTCCTCGCAATCAGGTGATGTTCGGGCCTGCGGGCATGAGTTATGTTTACTTAATCTATGGAATCTACCACTGCTTTAATGTCGTGACGGATGCAGACGGAGTTGCTAGCGGTGTGTTAATTAGAGCTTTACAGCTAGATCCAGTTCCCAAACGGTTCTCGCACATCCCTGAAAAAAAGCGATCGCGCCTAGCCTCTGGGCCTGGGAAATTATGTAAAATACTTGAGATCGATCGCACTTTCAGCGCTTTGCCTTTGGGTGTAGGATCACCGCTACTGCTGGAACATCGGAGTGCAGAATTTCAGGAGGCGATCAAGTCAGGTACGATTAATCTGGTGCAAACTACACGGATCGGGATTTCAAAAGGAATTGATTTAGCTTGGCGTTGGTATCTTGGGAACTATCCGGCCGTGTCGAAATTCAAGTAATCTCAAAGATGTCAGTGTAAATTTTGTCACTTATCTGAATCAAATTATGGCTTACTCTTCTGAAAATCCGATCGTACAACTCAAGAAATGCCTCACGATGGCTCAAGATGTTAGCAGTCACGCCGAAGCAACCCGCGCTTTTGAGCAATTATGTGGGATTATCGACGCTGAAAATCCAATGGCGGCACAACTTTTGGAGATGTTATGGCAAGAGGCTATCATGGCTAGGCGATCGGCTTTATTTTGGCAACAAATGAGCGATGTAGAGAAAGATATGGCTAATAAAATGATGGAAAATATGACGCAGATGCGGCAAAACTATTTGCGGTTGATGCAAGAAATGTAAGATTGGGGAATGGGAAATTGGTAATTGCTAATCACAATTTCCCCCTTCCCTTTTAGAGCTAAAAATCTCTCAATTGAGCTGTTTGAACCGCAACTTCTTTAGTTTCGGAACCCCGTCGCAATTTCAGTTTCAAACTTTGACCGATTTTGCTATTTTCCACCATATTTTGCAACTTTTCGGCGGCGGTGACAGCTTCACCATCAATTTGGACGATCACATCCCCCTTGCGAATCCCCGCTTTCTCAGCAGGCGTATTTGGTACAATTCGCATCACTAACACCCCTTTGACTTCCGGTATCATCATAGGAGCATTTGGATCGGCGTTATTCTCTTTGGCAATTTCAGGAGTCAAATCAATCATCTGAATACCCAAAAATGGGTGGCTGACTTGTTCTCCCTTGGCTAACTGTGCGTAAATAGCTTTAGCTTTGTTGATCGGAATCGCAAAACCAATACCCATTGCGTCGGCTCGAATCGCTGTGTTAATCCCAATCACTTCTCCTGAGCCGTTTAACAGCGGGCCTCCGGAATTGCCGGGATTTATGGCTGCGTCTGTTTGAATGAAATCAAGCCGTTTGTCAGGAATGCCGACTGCTGCGCTCGATCGCTTCAAGGTACTGATAATTCCCAAGGTGACGGTGTTGTTGTATCCTAGGGGGTTGCCAACTGCGATCGCCCAATCTCCCACTTTCACCACATCGGAATCTCCCAAAGCTGCTACGGGTAAATCAACACCCTTAGTATTAATTTTGACAACAGCTAAGTCTGTAACTTCATCCGTACCTAACACTTCTCCCGGAAAAATGCTGCCATCGTTTAAGGTGACAGTCACTCTATCTGCTTTGTCCACTACGTGAGCGTTCGTTAATACAGTCCCACTTTTGTCGATCACAAAGCCGGAACCTTGACCCCGTAAACGTTCTTGTCTGGGGCTTTGGCTACGCAAATCTTCTCCAAAAAATCTGCGAAACAATGGGTCTTCCATTGCTGGGTCGAACTTGTCGCTGACAGTACGCTCGGTATCAATTCGGACAACTGCTGGCCCGACGCGATCGCAGGCTAGCGTCACAAAGCTGTTGTTGCTAACAGTGGCGGAGAGTTCTGAACCCCGGAGTGTCAACTTTTCGGGATTTTGGACAGTCGCTGATGCTGATGCTGGGCTGATTGTCCAAGCATTTAGGGCGATCGTCACTGCTAAAATTAGGCTTAACAGGCGAGCCACCGTTCGGGGTGCGGGGCGAAAAAACTTGAATATTTCCATAGCGTGAATTTTATTCTAGCTGAGTTAGTTAGGTGCAGGAGTTCTGGCGCGGAGTAAATTTGCGACGACGAACTCCCAAATATATTTTGCCAAATTGTCAGCGCCTTGGGAACAACGTTTGGTTCGAGGCGTGGGTTAGAATAAATTAAGTCAGGAACGAACCGTACACAAACTCAAGATATTCTGAATTCTAACTATTAAATTTTGCCTCATGATTCTATCTGATACTTCTGCTGACAAATCTTTGCCCGCAAATCCCCACCATCATCACGACGATGACTCAGTTCACCCTCACCATCACGATGAAGAATCCAAGCGACGGCTCGTCAATCGCTTATCTCGGATTGAGGGACACGTCCGGGGTATAAAAACAATGGTGCAGGAAAATCGTCCCTGTCCTGAAGTTCTGGTACAAGTTGCTGCGGTTCGAGGCGCACTCGATCGCGTCGCCAGAATCATTCTAGACGAACATTTAACTCAGTGCATTGCCAGAGCCGCTAAGGAAGGCAATATTGATACGGAAATAGAAGAGTTGAAAGCGGCTTTAGACCGATTTTTGCCTTAGATACTGACAATATTTATACTAAAAATTAGGAAAATTCCCAGGTAATATCAATTCCGATGCCACCGGAATCAATATTAGCCGAAATTAGGAGACGGCAGTGCCGTGTCCCTACAATTGATTTGGCGTAGGGACACGGCAATGCCGTCTCCGACTACAATTAATCTGGCGTAGGGACACGGCATTGCCGTGTCCAACTTTGCTATTTAGTCGTTATCTAGACTTTTGTCAATTTGGCTTTCAGTTGGTATCGCACCGTCGCATAAACGGCTTTATAAGAAGCCTCAATATTGTATTCTTGCTGCAACCATTCTTGAATTTCTCCGTAACTCCTGAAGCCTTTTTGGGGGTCACTGAGGCGCACTGCTAAACTAGCACGGGCCAAAGGAGGAATTGCTGGCTTGCGGCCACCGCTGTGCTTTGTTTCGAGGAGTCCTTCAAGTCCATCAGAACGATACTTTCTCAGCCACCGCTGTACGGTGATTCGGTTCACTCCGATCGTCAGTGCCAATTCTTTAACTGTTTTAATTTGACAAATTTTGAACAGGTATAGTGCTTGGATTTTTTGAAAGCCACTTGCCGTTTTTTGTTCGGTTAATAAGCCTTTCAATTCTTCAATTGTCTCTGCGATGCTAAGTCTACATACTCCAGCCATACCAATTACCTCATGGGGATTCAGGATTTACCATAGCTTTGCTTGACAAGATTTGTCGCTAGGTTACTGTTAACCTTTGGCTTACAGCTTGCCAATATAAAACCGATTCACTTCAACTATTTGATGGATAGAAATACCATCAATCAGACTGGATTTAATGTTTGAACTACGATATGAGCTATTTTTTGTATTTTTTTAAATCCTCATTATTAACTTGTTTGTACTATATACAATCCCTGTCATTGGCTACTTTTTGGTGATTCTTGATAATTTATTTGCCGTTTTCTGCCATTAACTGCCAGCAAATAAATAAGATTTATCATTACATTCTGCTACCGATCGCATTTCAAAATTAATCTGCCGTTGCGATCGCACTTTTGTAGAGACTTGACAATACTCCGACAATGCAATCTGTTTTTTTTCGAGAAATGCTTAGAAGTTAGCAATCTCATCCGGGGGCTTGTACAATCAAGAAATTCTTGGTCAATTTGCTACTGACACAATGCGATCGGCAAATGCCCGTGAAACTACTTGGTCGATCGTTAAATTTAGTAAAACACGTAGGAGGTGGAATTGTCAATTTTTAACAGTACCACCCTACTATCGGCTATTTTCAGCAGCATACTGTGATCGCAAAAGCTGTTCTTATGTGATCTTACTAACACTATAGAGTGATTATTGTCACACCAATAATCAGTAAACTCAACGATATACAAAAAAGTCACCTAATTCTTCACAAAATTTATACACAAAAACAATATTTGCATCGACACGACTCCTGCAAAATAATCAGAGTTATTGTTTTTTCCGCGATATTGTGTAAGTCCTGTTACCCTGAAAACAAGCTATTTTAGCTATTAGGCCACAAGCCCCGCACGAAACGCTGTAGCGCCACAAGCGGTCAGCGTCGGGTAATTCACATTTAATATTTTGGATTTTGGACGGTTAACAATGAAACTCAGAATCCTCATGGCTGCAACAGTGCTGAGCGCTCTAGCCCCTCTAGCCCCTGCATCCGCCGAGAACATACAACACACGCAACAATTACTAGCCACCCGACAGTGCCCCAACTGTGACCTCAACGGTGCTGGCTTAGTTTTGGCCAACTTAACAGGTGCTGACCTCAAAGGTGCTGACCTCAGAGGAGCCAACCTCAGCAGAGCCAACTTGTCTGGGGCTGACCTCAGCGGAGCCAACCTCAGCGGCACCAGTCTGTTTGGTGTCAACCTGACTGGTGCCAACCTGACTGGTGCCAACCTCAGCGGTGCCGACTTGAGAAGTGCCTACCTTAGCAATGCCAATTTGCTCAACGCTAATTTGACCAACACCCAACTGCTGGGAGTTCGAGGAATGCCAACCAACATTGGCGCTGCTGAAGACTTCTACAAACTCGGAGTCATCGAAGCCCAAGCTGGAAACTACAGAAACGCCGTAGATTATTACAACCAAGCTTTGAATCTGAAACCTGATTTAGCCGCAGTATATTTTGCTCGCAGTATGTCTCGCGCGGACTTGGGAGACTTCGCCGGCGCGACTCAAGATGCTGCAATGGCTAACAAACTGTTTACTACTCAAGGTAGTGTTCAAGGTCAAGAATTGTCCAAACAATTAATCGAAGCGATTGTAGCGCGGCAAAAGCCAACAGAACCCCGCACAGCGGGCGGCGGCGACTTGATGAGTCTTCTGGGTTCCCTCAGTTCTTTCTTACTGCAAGTGCTGTTTTAATTCTCAAATCAATTCCGGTTGCACCGAAGTGATATAGTGGAGACCGCGAGTGCCTTAGTCCCTACAATGTTATTTTGGGTAGGGACTAAAGCACTCGCGGTCTCCTCATTTTGGCCGCTAAGAATTCCGATGCAACCGGAAACGATATCAGTAATTGCTGTTGACTAATGGATCGGAATTTCAATCCAGAATTCTGTACCTTGACCGGGAATAGAAATACACTTGAGTACCCCTTTGTGCTTATCTACGACAATTTGGTAACTGATAGAAAGTCCTAATCCTGTGCCTCGACCAACAGGTTTCGTCGTGAAGAATGGATTGAATATGTGAGATACTAACTCCTTGGGGATACCGTGACCATTGTCTGCAATGCAAATTCCTACGGTTTTTTTATCTATCAATTGAGTGCGAATTCGGATGCAAGGATTTGGAACATCGGGAATCAAACTCTGATTGGTTTCATTATTGAGATTTTCGGAATCCACAGCGAATTTTTGGGAGCTTAAATTGATGGTTGCTGCATTTAATGTCAGTCTTGGAAAATTCGTACCTCTTTCTATTGTTCGCATTTCTATGGCATCAACCCCATTACCGAGGAGATTCATAAATACTTGATTCAGGGAACTCACATAGCAATCCACTTGCGGCAAATTTCCATACTCTTTAATGATTTCTATAGTGGCTCGATCGGATGTGGCTTTGATGCGGTGCTGCAAAATCAATAGTGTACTCTCAATTCCCTCGTGAATGTCAACGTGATCTTTCTCAGCCCGATCGAGTCTAGAGAAATTCCGTAAAGATACAACTAACTGACGGATGCGTTCGACTCCCACTTTCATAGAGTCCAAAATTTTGGGCAAATCTTCGGTAAGAAAATCTACTTCGATCGCTTCTTCGCACTCTATAATTTCTGGATGGGGATTTGGAGTGTGCTGGCGGTAAAGTTCTACCAAGCAGAGCAAGTCTTTGGTGTATTCGTTGGCGTGGGAGAGATTACCGTAGATAAAGTTAACGGGGTTATTGATTTCGTGGGCGACGCCAGCCACCAGTTGTCCGAGACTGGACATTTTCTCGGTTTGAATCAGTTGGGCTTGGGTATTTTGCAGTTCAGTGAGGGCTTT
>JAYTZD010000387.1:0-6098 GCA_043742065.1 Oscillatoriales bacterium | reverse complement strand
GCCCTTCAGTCTTTCCCTATTTCTTGAGCAGTCCCGGTTTCAACTCTGATGAGTATATATCGCTGCACTCTTAGGCGGGGATTTCAACCACCTACATTTTAGCACAAAGCCGTCCTGGAAGGACGGGGCTTCAAGCCCAATTTCTTGGTGACTGGCGAATAGGTTGGCCAGTCTTTTGCCATTTACTCTAGAGGCTCAGAACCTGAGAATATATGGTTTATCGATCGACTTGCCCGCTGAAATGTTCAGCAAGCAACAGCTAGTCTATTTACTTTTTAGCACTGCTTTGCCGAATCGTCTAGACCAATTCGACTGGATTCAGATCCAAATTGTGTCCGAGGACGCTGAAAACTTGACGGTGCTCGAACAGTTCTAACAAATCGCTATTGATTTTGTTGTGAGCGGCTTCTTGTCGTAAAATTTTCATAGCGGCATCGATACGCAGAGCGCGCTTGTAGGGGCGATCGCCTGCTGTTAGGGCATCATAAATATCTGCGATCGTCATCATTTGAGCTTGAATTGGAATTTCTGACTGCTTTAGACCTTGCGGATATCCTGTACCGTCGAGTTTTTCATGATGTCCATAGGCAATGTCGGGAACATTTTTTAAATCTTTTGTCCAAGGAATTTGCTTCAGAAACTCATAGGTATGAGTTACGTGAGATTCTATGACGGCTCGTTCTTCCAGCGTCAGGCTACCCCTTGACACCATCAATTGTAGAATTTCATCTTGGGTGAGCAGGGGTTTAATTGCGCCGTCTATATCTCTGTAAGTTTGTCGAGCAAGTTCTCGCAGTTGAGCTAGGGGTTCTTCTGTCAAAATGTGAGGCTCATTGGCCTCTAGCAGCACTTCCCAATATTCTGCCAATCTGTTTCTTGTCTCTGCTAGCTTAGTGTCTAGCTGTTCAATTTCCTGACATTGAGTACATCCTGGTTCTTCACTAGGATGTTTGCGGTACGCTGAATGCTCAAGCAAGTATTTATATTTAGACTGGACGCATTCCATTTCCATTGTCCGCTGAGCTAAGGCAAAACGGTGGCGAATGATTTCTAGCTGGGAGGGGTAGAGCTTTTTCTGCTTGGTTAAAATTGCTTCTGGAACTCCGATTTTGCCAAAATCGTGCAGCAGGGCAGCGTAGCGAATTTCTTGAATTTGGCGAGTATTAAAATAAATAGGGCGCAGCCATCCGTTGCTAGTGCTGTTGACTTCTTCTGACAGGCGCACAGTCAGGGCTGCTACTCGCTCTGAGTGGCCATAGGTACAGGGATCTCTGGCTTCTATTACTTGCACCGAGGCCTTGACAAAGCCCTCAAACAAGTGTTCTATGCTTTCTTGGAGTTGATTGCGCTCGATCGAGATTGCGGCCTGAGAAGCGAGCGATCGAACTATCCTTTCTTCCCACTCCGAATACTTTTGCGTCGATTCCCAGGCATTTTCCGCAGTCAGCATCGTTTCTGCCTTTGTTTTGCGGTTGATCAGTTGCAGTACACCAATTGTCTCCCCCTGTCGGTTTTGCATTGGTAGCACCATGACAGAGCAAGTTCGGTAATTGATATCTCTGTCAAAACTGGTATCTAGCTGGTATGGCACTCCAGGTGGCAAATTGTAAGCATCCGACAGGTTCAAACTTTGACCTGTAATTGCCACATATCCCGCTAAACTTTTGTCTGTTAGCGGTAGGGCAAATTCCTTAAATGACAGTCCTGGTTTAGAAGCGTTTTGGGCCACCTTAAACAGCAGTTTAGATGTTTCATCGCTGTGATCTACTAAATAAACACTGCCAGCATCGCTGTAAGTAATTTCTCGACTTTTGGATAAAATTAAGTTTAATAAATCGCCTAAATCTTGGGCGCTGGAAAGAGCAGCACCAATATCCAGAAGCTTTTCTATCAGCTCAGTTCTTTCAGCAGATTCGTTCAAGAGCTCTGGCTTTTCAAATACAATCATGGTCTAAAAATCTAGCAGCGACTGCTTTCTGGTGAGCGGAAACGCTTTTAATGTAGCTGAGAAATTTTTTGAGCTAGAGCAAAGTCTTTCTCAGTTAAACCTCCTGCATCGTGAGTTGTCAAGTTAACTGTTACTTTATTGTAGGAAATTTCTATGTCTGGATGATGTGCTGCGGCTTCTGATGGTTCGACCAACTTATTCACAAAGGCGATCGCTTCTATAAAATCTTTAAATTCCCAGGTACAACGCAGTTGATTGCCTTCAACCGTCCAACCTGACAATTGACTGAAGCGGGCTCGAATTTCCGTATCTTTCAGTAGTGAATCCATCTTTTTAAACTTTGGGATGCTGATGACCTGTAGAAAACTCTACCAAAAACTATCCGCTCTCACCAGTAGTATGTTGGTCTAAGTTTTAACACTCAAACTTTAACACTATTTGGGGTGAGAGCGGTCTAGCGGATCTTCAGATTAGAACCTGACTGCCGGGAGATTCCCTAGCTCAGCCTGATTTCCGAGGAAAGTCGCTTCCTATTGGGAACGACGGTTGACTGCTAGTGAGCGGCCCCGGCGCGCAGCCGGTAGTTTCCAATCTGATGACCCATGCGTTTACTACTTTCTATCATGAGCATCACCTCCTGTTTTTACTAAATGGTTTATATTTGAACGCACTTCATCTAAATCAAAGATTCAGTATGAAGATTTGTGTGCTACCAATTGGCAGCATTACCTGAAGAACCTGCGTTCTGAGTATCATTCCGGTATGCACAGTTACTAGAATAACACAAGAAATCAGAAGTGGACGATGCTGGTTGAAAATTTTTCAACATATCGGCAAATTACTGCCACTGCAATGTTGGCGATCGATCTCTACAGCAGATCGAGATTTTTAGGCAAAAGCTGGGCTGTGGGGCGATCGGGTGTAAAGCGGGTTTAAATGTGCGATCGCCAGTTTTGCTTGCAAGACGGAAAATTCTTGACGCTGCTTATTTTTGTGTGATTTTGAGCTGCCCTACATAACTGTTAAGCGTACGCGATCGCCCTTTAACTGTTTTGGTGACTTTTTGAATACAAGCTGATAAGCGTAATTGTTCTTCGGGAGTGATGTTCATTTTTTCCCTGAAGCGGTGCTGCCGAGCAAGAGGAAGCTTGGAGTGAATTTGTTAATTTAAGTATTTTCCTGCCTAAAAACAGTATTTCCCCGTATAAAAACAGTGGCTTTCATAAAGACTTAGCATAATTTTAACAATTATCAGTAAATATACGGAAATTAAACTGACTAGCAACAGCCTGAAAAACTGTGAAATTCAGTATATTTCATTATTTGTTTTTAATCGAATTCAATCTATACTCAAGATTAGTAACCGCTGAATAATGAATTTAAAATAAATTAACCCTCAAATCAGGAGTGCCCAGAATGCCTTTAACAAACCCAATTGGAGAACCTTTAATAGAAGAACTGGAATCCTTAATTCCCGAACTTGCCCCGACAAATCACTCGCGACTGCCGGGGATTCAAACCTCAAAAACCTTATTATACCAAATTTCGGGCGAATCAGAAGACCTCGAAAAACTGAACTTAATAGAAACCGCGATCGAGTCCAAAACCGAATTCAGTCGTCGAATTGAGGCTGATGATTTTATTATTAACAAAGCCTCCGATATCAACAAAATATCTTCTGCTACCACCAGGGATGCTAAAACTAAAAGCAGTCTCAGGGATGCCAAAAATTCTGAAGTTGACCCCCTAATTGGCAAACCCGACTCCGACTTAGGAGATCCCCTAACCAATCCGAATTCAACTGCTTCAAATAGCGAGCCCTTTGACTCTAATAAACCCGTTCCTCACCCACCTGCAATCAGCTCGTTAGTCAGTAACTCAGAACTTAATAAAACCACACCGGCTACAACCACTGCGAGTGATAAATTACCTGAAAATAAAACACAATTATCCCCAGCCACAGTTGCCAGCTCAGAAAAAGAAAATAACAAAACATTACCCGTTGTAACTACATTCACAAACTTAGAAAAAGCTTCGGACAAAACATCATTACCCGCAACCGCTGAAACGAGTTCAAAACCCCAAGATAACAAAATACCCTTATCGTCAGGGGCTACACTCAAAAGTGATTCAGAACCCAATAAAACATCACCTGGAACTGTATCAACGGTCGATCGCTCATAACCCAATAAAACATCACCTGAAACTGCACCAACCATAATACCAGATCGCAGTACAACTTCATCAGAAAAATCCGAGAAAATTGCAGTAACAAATTTAACCGAAACTATTCAAAAAGCTCCAATTGCCCAGACTTCAGAAACAAAAAACTCAGACAAACAGCTTCCTGTCGCCGAAGCTGTCGCCAAAATAGACTCAGACAAAAAATCCCCAACAGTCGATGCAATAGCGACAGAAAAACCCAGTTCAGATTCTCAACTACCAACAACACAGCCCCCAACAGCCCCATTAATTCCAGCCATATCTAACCCAGTTTCACCTGACACTAATATCAGCGCAGAAGTCAAATCAACCGATTTACAAAAGCCAGTACAAACCGCTACTCAATCTTTAACTGACAAACAGAATGATTCAGGAAAAGTTGACCCATTAAAAATCGAACCTACTGCAATACCAAAAACAGCAGCCAGTGAAAATGTAACGGTGACGACAGCAACAGCAGCAGTTAAAATCCCAGAAAAAACTCCGAACAATACTGACTCATTTTCGGAAATTAAACAGCCAGTTAAAACAGAATCTATTGTCAGCCAATCAGCAGGCTCTGAATTCATAAAAAAAACCGACATAACCGCAACTACAAGCATTTCTCAATCACCCGCATCAGCAGACTATGCCGTAACTGATGGTGCTTCTCAACCGCCAGCAGAAAGAGAGTCAATTACCACTCTCATTGCGGAAAACTCTCCTGCTGAAACAGAATTGCTCATTTCTAATGTTAGCGAACAATCACCCAAAGAAAACAACTCCAACGTTTCTAGCTCAGCCGAAGAATTGCCAACAAAAAACGAGTCGATTATCACCGCAGAAATCGATTCGGACACAGTCAAAAATGAGACCGCTTTCCCTGAAATAACAGCAGAAATTGAAAGCGAACAATTGCCGACAAAAACCGATTCGCTAGCGACAGCAGAATTTACTGCTGGTACAATCGAACTGGACATTACTGTTGCCTTCACAGCAGCCGAATTAGAAACTGAAACCCCCCCAGCAGTTGCTGTTAATCCTCTCGAACCAGAACCGCTAATTTCCCACTCAAAATCTAGCGTACAAACTGAACAGCATACTGGCGACATCCAAAGAAATACCAATTCCCCAACAAATCTCTCAATAACAGCAGCAGCCAATTCACCCAGTGGCACTTTCCTTGTAGATGATCAAGGAAAAGTCAAATTTGACTATGTATTTGACGGCGGCTACTTTACTGGCGAAGTCGGCATTTTCAGCCTAGCCGGAATGGAAGCATTTATACCCGGAACTCCTGAATTCATTTCCGAAGCATCTCGTAGAGTTTTAAGCAATTCCACATTAGGAAACGTCGTAATCAGCGACTCGAAAGAAGGAGCCAAATTCACCGGTGCGATGCCCTTCGACGGGGATTGGGGCAGCGGCGAATATCAGGGTATCAAAACTTTCTCCATGCTACCAGGCGACACCTTTGCCGTCATGTTAGTCCCCAACGCTACAATACAATCATCCTTCCAATCCTCATATTCGGGAAATTTGTTCCCCGAAAACCGTCCCTTATTCAGTATTGCCACAGCCAATCCCAACGATACCGCTCATCTGCTACAAATAGCCGACATTACGGGTAGTGGCAACACCTTTGCCCTGGAAGATATGTCGGCCGCCAACTCGGACAGAGATTACAATGACCTAATCTTTAAAATTAGTGGCGCGACAGGAAACGCACCGCCGCTGGATACAGTCATCAACCCTGACAGAGAATGGCGCAATACGACCTTAGGACAACAATTGCTCGCAGCAGCGAATCCCCCGAATTCTGACAACAATCCGCCCGTTGTTTCACCGGCAAGCGCTCGGACTTATACAGAATTAGAGACAACTATTTCATTAGACAATCTTGCCACAGATGCAGAGGGCGATCCTCTCACAATTAGCGTCCTCAACC
>JAYTZD010000386.1:0-6121 GCA_043742065.1 Oscillatoriales bacterium | reverse complement strand
CTTCAACACGGGAGACAGCTAACCCAATCCGCATTTTAGACAGTCTGACATCTCGCGGATCGGGCGCTTCCACCACTAAAATGCGACTGTTGGGATGGTGGATGTCAACAGGTGCGATACCTGTGAAGTGACCAAAGTCTGCTGCTGCCAAGATTTCGCCCCGCAAGTTGGTCAATCCCAGCAAAAATGGCTGGGTGTTCGGAACGGGCGAAATGGGTTGTTCTTTCAGGGAAAGCACTTCCCGCACTGCTTCTAACTCTACTCCAAACAGACTGTCTCCTTGAGCGAAGACGAGAAATTGCTTTGTTCCACTTGTCTGATTAGGAGTTGCTAAGGGAGTGGTTGTTTTCATGGCTTATTTTAAATTTATAGTGTAGCTTAAAAAATAAAATCTTGTTTGAGTGATTTGCCCTTAGCCGTTAGCACAGCCCGCCCCTACGGGGGCTGCGCCAACGGAGAGGATCACCATTAACAAAATGTCACCATTCATCCCTACTTATGCAAAATATTCCCCTTTGATATTAAATTTATGCTGATAACAAACGCTGTACAATGTTGACAAGTTGTTGAGGTTCAAACGGTTTGCTGAGATACGCATCAGCCCCTAAATCAGTTCCCCAAGCTTTATCGATATCAGTGCTTTTGTGAGTACAAAATACTACGGGTAAATGTGCAGTTTTGCGATCGCCCCGCAATTCTCGAATCACTTCAAATCCGTTCATTCGTGGCATGACTACATCTAAAACCACCAGATCCGGGGACATTTCTTGGATGCGGGCGATCGCTTCTTCGCCATTGCTGGCCCGGATCACTTCCAGTCCCACATCTAGAAGGATACGACAAATGATTTCTAGTTCGCTGGGAACGTCATCTACTACTAAGATTTTTGACATGGTTCCAAACTTCCTGACTATTGTTGACGGTAGATCAGCTTGATGTTCAGCGACAGGCTCTTATAGTTTAGCGCTTTACGGATAAATTCATCCCAATGCAAATACAACATAACTTACATCTGGTCTCGTGGATACCACATTTTTTATTTATCGACGGATGAATCCGGGGCTTTTACCCTAGATGCTTGCGCTCAAAGCGATCGGTATCAGAGAGACGGCGATCGGTTATAATCTAGGGTTATACAAAAAAGATCGCAGAGAACACAAAACTATGGTTGCCATCCAGACCAATCTAAATATTGTCGCCCTAGAAGCAGAGTACAGCGAGAAAACACCGCGAGATATTCTTAAATTCGCCCTAGAAACTTTCGATAATATTGCCATTTCCTTCAGCGGTGCCGAAGATGTAGTGCTGATCGATATGGCTTCAAAAATCACCAAAAACATCCGTGTTTTCACCCTTGACACCGGACGCTTACACTCTGAAACCTATCAGTTTTTGGAAGAAGTCAGAAAACATTACGGGATTAAAATAGAAGTAATGTTTCCCGAAGCAGCAGCAGTACAAGCCTTAGTAGATGAAAAGGGATTGTTTAGCTTTTATGAAGACGGGCACAAAGAATGTTGTGGAGTGCGAAAAGTCAAGCCACTACGTCGCAAACTGAATACTTTAGATGCGTGGATTACCGGCCAACGGAAAGACCAAAGCCCCAGTACCCGCAACCATATTCCGGTGATTGAAGTTGACAGTGCATTTTCAACTCCAGACCATGAATTAATTAAATTCAACCCCTTGGCTAACTGGTCTTCGGCAGAAGTTTGGGATTATATTCGTGCTTTGGGTGTGCCTTATAATAAACTGCATGAACGCGGTTTTGTCAGCATTGGTTGCGAACCTTGTACTAAGGCAGTATTACCCAACCAACACGAACGCGAGGGTCGTTGGTGGTGGGAAGAATCCACATTGAAAGAGTGTGGTTTGCACGCTGGAAACGCACAAAAATAGTGAATCTTTGAGTACCGGAGTGATATAGAGGACACGGCACTGCCGTGTCCCTACCATGATTAATTGTAGGGAGACGGCACTGCCGTGTCCTGGCTGTGAGTAATATTAATAATTCCGATGCTACCGGATTTGATATAACTCCAATGTCCCATGCCCAATGCCCAATGCCCTGTTCGCACTTTATATTACTGAGAAAGGCTATATATGCTGACATCAACTAGCGAATTGCTGGAAACTGCCCGAAGAAACTCTTATGCGATCGGCGCTTTTAACGTTTACAACCTCGAAGGAGTAAAAGCGGTAATCGATGCCGCTGAAGCGCTTAAAAGTCCAGCTATGCTGCAACTTCATCCCAGTGCTCTTAAATACGGAAAAACACCTTTAGTCGCCCTTTGTATGGAAGCAGCGCGTCAATCGTCAGTACCGATCGCAGTACACTTAGATCACAGTACCTCAGAAAAAGACATTCATTTAGCCATCAGTGCCGGCATCAGATCAATTATGGCAGACGGTTCTCCTTTGCCCTACGCAGAAAACTTAATCTTTACCCGCGAAATGACCAAATTATCCCATGCTAACGGCGCAGTAGTTGAAGCGGAAATCGGGAGAATTAGCGGTACTGAAGACGGTTTGACCATCGCAGAAAAGGAGGCAAAAATGACCGATCCTGTAGAAGCTGTAGAGTTTATTCAAGCAACTAAAGTTGATTTCTTGGCGGTGACAATTGGCAATGTTCACGGCAAATATCTCAGCGAACCTAAACTGGATTTTCCGCGTTTGGCAAAAATCCGGGCTTCAGTTTCAATACCGTTAGTGTTACATGGTGCTAGCGGTTTGCCGGAATCAATGATTAATCAATCCATTAAATTAGGTGTATCTAAATTTAATGTCAATACGGAAGTGCGGGAAGCTTATATGGATGTGTTAAAAACCAGTAGTTCCTTGTCAGATCCAGATTTGTTGGAAGTTATGGCAAAAGCGATCGATGCAATGCGATCGGTCATTTCAGACAAACTCAAACTCTTCGGTTCTGCCGACAAAGCATATTTACATCAATCCCCTTATGCGGAAACATTCAAATAATAGAATAGAAATTAGGACACGGCAATGCCGTTTCCATACAATATATTTTGGGTGGGGACACGGCACTGCCGTGTCCTCTATATCCTGACTAACGGTTTAAGAACACATCAGGATCGATACCAGATTCCCGGAGTCGCTGAATTAAAGACTCCAATTGAGCTTCTGCTTCTTCGGCCCTAGATTCAGCAACTTCTGCGCGCAGCCGTTCCTGTTCCTCTGGAGTAAGAATCCAATTCCCCTCAATATCATACCAACGCAACCACAATCGATCGATTCCGAGGAACTCCCCTTGCCACAAACCCAAACCTAAATTCAGATCCGACATCCACACTCGCGAATCAGATAACTCCAGTTCTAAATAATGTCCTCCCTCCAATTCAAACACCCGCAACTTGTTAGTATAGCGACTGAAAACAACATAGTAAGGAATCCGTAAAGCCTGCTCGTAAACATCCCATTTACGCGGCGGTTTCTCATCCATTTGATTCTGAATAACTTGCCCATTACCAACATTATTCCCAGACTCATCCGGCAATTTTTCCTCCTTAACATTGTCGCCTAAATCCTCTTTTTCCGTCCCAGGCGAAAGCAGTTCCACAATTACAAAAGGATTCACACCCTCTTGCCAAACAACATAACTCATCCGCAGATCAATTTCATCGTAAAGCCTAGGAACTCCCACAACTCCAAACCAATCCGGCCGTTTGTGCCACATCGGATGTCGCACATCATAATAAAGATTCATATCAGTGCCGCTAAATATTTGAGATGCCCGATAATTCGGAGGCCGAAAAGTCAGGCTCAACAACTGCGGCTGCAAATCGTGAAACTCATCAGGCAAGCCAGGTTCCTCCGGGTCTTCGCTAGGTAAATCGTACATTGTCGGTAGCGTTTCTCTACCCGAACAGGGCGGATCAGTTTGTGGCACTGGATATTTAAAAGGCAACATACTAATATTGATAAATGACTGCATTTATGCTAACATTAGTTTAACATTGAATACGACTTAGGCATTGTAAGCGTGTTGCGAGGGCTTGAGATTCTTCGCTTCACTCAGAATGACAAAAAATATTTGGAATGACAAAAAATTAGTCTCAATTATGCTCAACATTCCTCAACTGATAGCCCAAGAACTTTCGATCAATCTTTCCCAAGTAAACAATGCCTTGGAACTCTTCGCCGAGGGAGCAACAATTCCTTTTATTGCCCGATATCGCAAAGAAAGAACCGATTCTCTCAACGAAATTCATTTGCGCGACATCTCCGATCGCTTTACCTATCTCACGGAAATTGAAGACCGCAAAAAATCAATCTTAGGGAGTATTTCTACTCAAGGTAAACTCACCCCAGAACTAGAAGCAAAAATCGAATCTTGTTTACTAAAAAATGAACTCGAAGACCTTTATTTGCCCTACAAACAAAAGCGGCGGACGCGGGCGACGATTGCGAGAGAGAAAGGTTTGGAAGCGCTGGCAGAATTTATCAAGTCTCTGAATCTGCCTCAAGCTCAATCGGTAGATATTGATGGCGAAGTGGCTAAATACATTTCCGAAGAAAAGGGAGTGAAAACAGCAGAAGAAGCGCTCAAAGGTGCGGCGGATATTTTAGCTGAAGGTGTTTCAGAAAAGGCGGAATTGCGGGCATATCTGCGAGAGTTTTTGATGAAAACAGGGATGTTTGTGTCGAAGATTAAAGAGGATTTCCCTGAAGGAAGTACGAAGTTTGAGATGTACCGCAATTACCAAGTTGCGGCGCGAAATGTTCAGTCGCACAATATGTTAGCACTGTTTCGCGGGGAAACTGATGGGGTTTTAGACTTAGACTTAACCTTTGATGAAACAGCGGTGGCGACTTATTTGGAGTCTCAGGAAATTAGAACTAAGATACCGTTTGTCAAGGAGTTTTATCGATCGCTGTTGAAGGATGCTTTTAACCGATTGATGAAGACTTCTTTGATGACGGAAGTGCGATCGCATAACAAGACTGAGGCTGACATTGAGTCGATCGCAACTTTTGAAACAAACCTCCGGGAATTACTGCTGTCTGCGCCTGCGGGTATGAAGCCGACATTGGCGATAGATCCGGGTTTTCGCACGGGTTGTAAGGTTTCCGCCCTGGATGAAACGGGACAATTTTTGGAATATCAAGCCATCTTTCCGCACCAAGCGGCCGGTCAGAGACAGCAAGCTGGTAAAATTGTCAAGCATTTAATTGAAAAGTATCAGATTGAATTAATTGCGATCGGCAATGGTACTGCTTCCCGCGAAACAGACGAGTTTGTGGCGGAAGTTTTGGCTGGATTGGACAAGAAGCCGGTTAAAGTGATGGTGAATGAATCTGGTGCATCGATTTATTCAGCGAGTGAAGTTGCGATCGCCGAATTTCCCGATCTCGACATCACAATTAGGGGTGCAGTCAGCATTGGCAGGCGTTTGCAAGATCCGTTAGCGGAACTTGTGAAAATTGACCCAAAATCCATCGGAGTCGGACAATATCAGCACGATGTTGACCAAAAACTGCTGAAAAAGAAACTAGATGAAACCGTCGAAAGTTGTGTAAACTATGTAGGAGTAGATTTAAACACAGCATCCAAAGAACTGCTGACATTTGTGTCAGGAATGAGTTCAACTGTTGCCAAAAATATTGTCAATTATCGCAACGAAAACGGCGCGTTTAAAAATCGCCGCCAACTCCTGAAAGTGCCCAAACTCGGCCCAAAGGCTTTTGAACAAGCAGCCGGATTTCTCCGCATTCGCAACGGCGAAAACTTGTTAGATAATACAGCAGTCCATCCAGAGAGTTATGCTGTAGTTCAGGCGATCGCTAAAGACTTAAATTTACCACTGACTGATGTAACACAAATAGCAGCAAAAGTCAAGGGTTTAAGTATTAAGAAATATGTGACTGAGAAGGTTGGCGAACCGACATTGCGAGACATTATTTCGGAACTAGAAAAACCGGGAAGAGACCCACGAGCGGAATTCAAATATGCTACATTCCAAGCAGGGATTACCAAAGTTTCAGATTTGATAGTTGGGATGGAATTGGAAGGGATAATCACGAATGTAGCTAACTTTGGGGCTTTTGTGGATGTGGGTGTGCACCAGGATGGTTTGGTGCATATTTCTCAGTTGGCTGA
>JAYTZD010000385.1:0-1439 GCA_043742065.1 Oscillatoriales bacterium | reverse complement strand
GTGCCGTGTCCCTACCCAAAATAACATTGTAGGGACACGGCACTGCCGTCTCCTCTACCATTCCGGTGCAACCGGAATTGATATGATTGGATGATTCGGCGGTTTCAACCGCCGAGGCTAAAAAGGCTTAGCATTTTAAGCCTTATCTCGTCCCGCAGTAAAGATTTGTTGAACCGTCAAATTCAATTGGGGAAATGTGGGGGACAAAATTCTATCTTCCCCCCGAAACTGACTGGACTGATATTCGCCATCAACTAAATGGTGAACAAAAAAAGTCGGTTGTTTCGGATTACCAATATAGCGTCTGCCACCAAGTCCCAAATAATCGGCAATCCAGTATTCAGAAATGCCCAAGGCTTCATAGTCAACCAATTTATAGCCGTAATCATCCCGCCAATTGGTACTGACAACTTCGACAATTAGCCGGACAGAACTACCCATTGTAATGATAGATTGCTTTTTCCATCTCGGTTCGTTGTCCGTCCCTTGCCTGTCCAAAACGATCGCATCTGGTTCGTAGCCAGATAGCTCATTATCAGCTTTGACCACACATTCTTTGGGCACGAAGTAGGGAAGTCTTAGTCGTCTGATTTCAAAGTTGAGCTCAGCGATCAGGAAGCCAGATACTTCTGAGTGTTCTCCGGTGGCTTTAGGCATCTCAATAATAGCTCCATTGTGCAGTTCGTAACGGTTTTCTGAATTTTCGGGATACCAGTCGATAAATTCATCAAAGGTGACTGGTTTTGTTGATACAGCTTGAGTCATAGCGATCGCCTTTTATTTGATTTATGATATTATTCTTATATCTGTTATAACTCACATCTTACACCATTATCAGGAACAGACATCTTGCCTGTTCCACCAGAATTAACTCTTTGTGGAACAGGCATCTTGCCTGTTCATAAAAGGCTTGTTGAGAATGGTGAAATATCTCAGTTATAATACATTTCTTTGATCTCAAATTATCGCCGATCGCCAAAACTGCATTTCGCTCCTGCGAAACTTCAAAATCAATCAATCCAAAATTAAAATCAATCAATTCAAAATCTAAAATCCAAAATCCAAAATCTAAAATATATGAGAACGATCGACGAAATTAACGATAAAATCACTCAGGGCAAAGCTACAGTCTGGACAATCGAAGAACTCAAAAACCGAGTCCAAGAAACCAGCATTACCCAAGCCGCCAAAGAAGTCGATGTCATCACCACTGGGACTTTCGAGCCGATGGAATCATCAGGCGCAATCATCAACCTCGGCCACACAGATCCCCCGATCAAAATCCGTCAGTGCTGGCTAGACGGCGTTTTAGCCTACTCCGGCTTTGGAGCCGTAGACCTGTACCTGGGAGCGACCCAAGTAGCCGAAGACGGCGAAGAATCTCGCGAACGAGGCGGTGGACACGTCATCGAAGACCTGATTGCTGGCAAACCCGTACA
>JAYTZD010000384.1:0-3118 GCA_043742065.1 Oscillatoriales bacterium | reverse complement strand
TCGATCGGCAATTGGCAAGAAATCAACTCTGTGACAATCCGATCGCCCAAAGCATCTTCCCAATCCTGCAACTGTTCCCTAGCCTTGATCGGCTCATTGACAGCCACATCTACACCCATTTGCTGAAGGTTAAGGCTGTGGGCGGTCGATCGACGATTCACACACTCCACCAGCCAAACACTCAATCCAACCGCCGCCATCAAAGGCAACACAATCCGGTAATCTCTAGTCAATTCAAACATCAACAGAATTGCCGTCAAAGGTGCCCTAGCACTACCGGCGAGCACAGCGGCCATTCCCACCATTGCATAAGCCGGAGGGCCGGCAACGTGTTCGCCCAAACCTGGCACCATTGCCAAAAAGATACCGTAAGCCGAACCCAGGGAAGCGCCCAAAAACATCGCCGGAGCGAAGATACCACCGACTAAACCACTACCGAGGCTGATTGCTGTCATCGCTAATTTGACGAAGAGAAGGGCTAGCAGCAAAGGCAAAGAAAACTTGACATCTTGGAGCATTGCTTGGACTGTTTCGTAGCCGACGCCCAAAACTTGAGGCAATTGCAGAGCCACTAAGCCGACGCAGGCACCACCGATGATCGGGTGAACCGGCCGGGGCAGTCGTCCAAGCCATCCAAATCCTCGGACTTTTCCTTGAAAACATCGATCGGCCAATTGAATTGCTTCTGTATAGGCTAAGGAAACTCCGCTAGCCAAAAGCCCCAATCCCATGTAAAAAGGTAGTTCCCAGGGGCTGCGGACATCATAGATTGGCAGAGCAAAGGCCGGCTGAGCTCCCAAACAAATTTGAGCGATCAGCGCTGAAACGACAGCCGATAGCAAAAGAACACTGACTGACGAAGTGGCGAAGGTGCTGCCGAGCACGACTTCTAGTGCAAAGAATACTCCGGCGATGGGAGCGTTAAACCCGGCAGATAAGCCTGCTGCTGCTCCCGCGCCGAGGAGCAAGTGTTGCCTTTCAGGGGATAGCTGCAAGACTTGAGCGAGCAACATCCCAAAGTTGGCACCGATTTCGACGCTGGGGGCTTCCGGGCCAAGGGAAGCGCCAGTGCCGAGGGAAACTGAGGCTGCCACCATTTTGGTGATCGGTTTGAGCGGGGAAAGTTCTTGGAGCCCACGGGTGGCTGCAATTAATGAAGACATATTTGGGCCAAAGTCCCGAAACCGCCAGCGCATTAACCCGATGACGACTCCGCCGAGGGTGGGAATGCACGCTAGTGTCCAAGAGCCTGAAGAGGCGATCGCCCCCATGAAGTCTTCCAGCATCAGGCTGTGGATCAAGTTGATCAGATAGTGAAAAGTGACGACGCCTGCGCCCGTAACTCCCCCGATGACTAGGGAGAGGATGAGTAGGAGGGTTTCAGGGCTCGGATGCAGGCGATTAAATAGCGGGCTTAGGCGGGAGGCTTGGGGAATTGCTGTGATTGGCGCGGGTGGCGGCAGATCCACAGGATGGGTGGCTCTCATTTAGCAGTTAATTCTTCTGTGAGAAGTTAGATAAATATTACATTTTATTTCTTATTTTAATTTTGAGTGATTTTAGGGGAATTGACAAGTTAATTAAGGCGTATTTTAGAACGGATTTTTTTGCCTGGAGGCTTGGCTAGGAAGGGACTTAACTGATCGCAGGCAAATTTTAGGTGGGGTTTGTATGCCAAGTCACATTTAATCTTTCTGGAATTTAGCAAGAATGCTGATTGAGTATATTTGCGTATTCATTGGTTATTTGTTATTCGTTATTTGTGATTTAGTGATGAGTTATTGGTTATTTAGTAACGGGTGCATCTGTGTTTTGCAAATATATTCGTAGGGGCGAAGCATTCCGGCAGACAATTTATTAGTAATCGCCAGAGATTTACTGCCGGAATGCTTCGCCCTTACAAAATTGAGATGTACCCTTTAGTAACAACATAGGCATCTTCATTTTTTTACCGCAGATTTCAGCAGATTAACGCGGATTAACGCGGATGAAGAGAAGAGATTTTTAATAGATGCCGGGAATGAGTTTTTTTACTTGTTGGCGATATTCTGCATAGTCGGGATATTTCTCTATTAGCCAGGTTTCTTCACGGGTGGCTTTGATGTCAAAAAATATCAGTAAAATTGCAGTAGCGATTAAATGGGATAAGCTGAATTGAAAGATTGTCCAGCCAAGGGCTACAAAAATTACGCCGCTATATAGAGGATGCCGTACTATTCCATAAACTCCTGTTTGGACTAATTCTCCGTCTGCTCTAGGATAGGGTAATGGTGTGAGGTTTTTCCCTAAATTTATTAGTCCTTTGACGATCAAAATTAATCCGCTTAAGCTGAGCAGACTTGCGATAGTCCAGCTAAAATACAGTAGTTGAGTTGATTCGATTTTAAATCCTGGAAGTTGATAAACTGGTAAGATGGCAAATCCTACGAGTAATACTCCTTGGATCAAAACTAAATATTCGCCGTGGCTGTTGTTGCGCCAGCCTTCGCGCGTGAAACCCCAATCAGTTAATATTTTCATAATTGAAGGAAGAAGGAAGAAGGAAGAAGGAAGAAGGAAGAAGGAAGAAGGAAGAAGGAAGAAGGAAGAAGGAGGAAAATTTAGCGATAAATCCAGTTTCTGAGGCAAAAGCGCCTAAATCTAAAATCTAAAATCTAAAATCGATTGACTAATGTGTTGGTTTGGGGTACTTTAGGTGAAATCATAATTTCTTCAGTGAGTGACATTTCTCCTATGTCCCAGCCAACCTTGCGAGTCGTCGCACACCTCGTCGCCTTTCCCGACAAAGTAGAAGAACTTAAATCCCTGCTACTGAGCATTATCGAGCCGACTTGCCAAGAACCAGGCTGTATCAAATACGAACTCCTCCAAAATCAAGCAGATCCCACGGATTTTACCTTCGTTGAAGAGTGGGAAAGCGCTGATTTGCTGGAACTACATCTCGCTTCAATTCACATTCAAACCGCAGTGCTAAAATTAGCAGGTTTAGCAGTTGCACCTCCAGATATCCGTCGCTATAAATTGCTGGCATAATCACCGAATTTTAGATTTTAGATTTTGGATTTTGGATTGAAGATTCACACATCCAAAATTTAAAAATGTCTGAAGCCCCCGAATT
>JAYTZD010000383.1:0-6158 GCA_043742065.1 Oscillatoriales bacterium | reverse complement strand
GTGCAACCGGAATTGATATCACTCCAAATTCAAAACACAATAAGGATAACGAGTCGTCACACAAACCACCGGCCCCAAACTCGTACCCCGCAAGTTTGCTCTTCCTAAATCTGCCTGCGACACATCCCTCGCCGCATCTAGATTTGTTCCACTCAATTGAGCTTTCGGAAGCCGAGTATTCGACAAAATAGCATTCTGCAAATTCGTATCGCGCACATCCGCAAAAGATAAATCCGCCCCACTTAAATTCGCTCGATTCAAATTAACTCTAAAAAGTAGCGATCGCCTTAAATCCGTATTCGACAAATTAGCTTGCAGCAAATAAGATTCTGCCAAATTAGCCGAAAAAAGCTTAGCACCACGCAAATCAGCCATCGTCATATTTGCTCTACTCAAAAAAGCATTAGACAAATTCGCACCTCGCAGATTAGCGCTATCCAAATCAGCACCATACAAATCAGCATTAACTAAATTAGCACCAGCCAAATTAGCATCAGTTAAATCTGCTTGTATCAAATTAGCTTCATAAAGATTTGCTCCGCTTAAATCTGCCCCTTTCAAATTAGCTCTATACAAGCTAGCCTTGAACAAATCAGCATTTCTCAAATCGCAGCCTTCACACTCCTTAGTTTCCAACAATTGCCGGACATGATCAGCATTTTGAGCTTTCACCGGAACTGCTAGCCAAAGCGAGGCTAAAATTGTCGTTACAGTTGCTAAAATCTTAACTTTCACAAACAAACCTCACAAATTCCATGTTTTTCAAGTATATGCCAGATCTATAAATCCCGTAGGGACACGGCAATGCCGTGTCCTAATTAAGTAAGGAGACGGCAATGCCGTGTCCCTACTAATTTTAAGGAGACGGCAATGCCGTGTCCTAATTAAGTAAGGAGACGGCAATGCCGTGTCCCTACTAATTTTAAGGAGACGGCAATGCCGTGTCCCTACTATTTGGAGGAGACGGCAATGCCGTGTCCCTACTAATTTTAAGGAGACGGCAATGCCGTGTCCCTACTACTTAATTAAGCTTCGTCTAAAGCAGCAACACCAGGCAGTTCCTTACCTTCGAGCAGCTCCAAACTAGCACCGCCACCAGTGGAAATGTGGCTCATTTCTGAGCCTAAATTCAACTGTTCCACAGCCGCCACTGAATCACCACCACCGATAATTGTGGTAGTACCAGTTTTAGTGATTCCAGCCAAAGAATGAGCGATACCTTCAGTTCCCGCAGCAAACTTCTCCATCTCAAACACGCCCATCGGCCCGTTCCAGATGACAGTTTTGCAATCAGCCAAAGCAGCTTGGAAAGTTTTCACTGAATCCGGGCCAATATCCAAACCCATCCAACCGTCGGGAATGTTCTCAACGGAGACAGTTTTAGTGTTAGCATCAGCAGCAAACTTGTCAGCAACTATCACATCAGTAGGTAACAGAAAAGTAACTCCCCGTTCCTTCGCCTTAGCTTCCAAAGACTTAGCCAATTCCAGCTTGTCATCTTCTACCAAAGACTTACCAACGTTCAAACCGCGAGCCTTGTAAAATGTGAAAACCATGCCACCGCCCAACAGCAATTTGTCGCACTTTTCCAACAGTTTTTCAATGACTCCAATCTTGCTAGAAACCTTGGAACCGCCGATAATGGCAGCTAAAGGACGCTGAGGATTGTCGATCGCACTACCAAGATACTGCAATTCCTTTTCCATCAAAAACCCAGCCACAGAAGGACTCAGATACTTAGTAACACCCTCAGTAGAAGCGTGAGCCCGGTGAGCAGTTCCAAAAGCATCATTGACATACAAATCAGCCACAGAAGCTAATTTTTTAGCAAATTCTGGGTCATTTGCTTCCTCTTCTGGGTAGAAGCGGACATTTTCTAGCAAAATCACATCGCCATTTTGCATCGCAGCGACTGTAGCAGCCACAGCATCACCGATGCAATCATCAGTTTTTTTGACTTCTTTACCCAACAATTCCGACAGTCGCTTAGCAACAGGAGTCAAACGCAACTTCTCTGTCACACCCTTGGGACGGCCGAAGTGGCTACACAAAATCACCTTAGCGCCCTTGGAGGCCAAATCTTGAATTGTCGGCAGAGCAGCCCGGATGCGAGTATCATCGGTGATACTGCCGTTGTCGAGTGGCACGTTAAAGTCCGCCCGCACGAGTACCCGTTTTCCCGATAAATCTGATGCCGATAAATTTGCTACAGTTTTTTTTGTCACAGGATTAACCTCCTAATATGTGTGTTTTGTTGAATTCCGTTGAAATGATGGCACTGGTAACTTGCACTTGGGGCCTCGGACGCATTCAATCGCGCCCTACAAAAAACGGAAGATGGAACAAACGCCACTGATTGGCTTAACCTAAACATTTTATCGGACTCCGTGTCTCGGAGATGTGCAGTATGTTCAAGACAGTATTATTTCCTGTAGATCAAAGCCGCGAAGCCCGCGAAGCCGCCGAAAAGGTTGTCAATATTGTGAAAACCTACGGTGCTCGTTTAGTGATTCTGTCGGTAGTCGAACCCCCAGCCGAGGAGGGCGAAGCCCCACCGCGAGAAGCAATGGCTTCCCCGGAAGCGGTGGCCAAGCTGCTGTCTGATGCCCAGGCGATGTTTTCCCAGCAGGGAATTGAAGCTGAAATCATTGAACGGGAAGGCAAACCTGCTTTCACGATTTGCGATGTGGCTGACGAAATTGGGGCTGATTTGATTGTGATGGGCTGTCGAGGGATGGGTTTAACTGATGATGGGGCGTCTGACAGCGTTACCAGTCGGGTGATTAATCTTTCTCCTTGTGCAGTTTTGATTGTGCCTTAGTCAGTTGGCAGTTGACCGTTGACGGTTGACGGTTGACGGTTGACCGTTGACGGTTGACCGTTGACGGTTGTCATTAAACCAATAACAAGTAACAACTAACAAGTAACAACTAACAACTAACAAGTAACAACTAACAACTAACAAGTAACAACTAACAAGTAACAAGTAACAAGTAACAACTAACAAGTAACAAGTAACAACTAACAACTAACAACTAACAACTAACAAGTAATAACAGTCAACAGTCAACAGTCAACAGTCAACAATCAACAGTCAACAGTCAACAGTCAACAGTCAACAGTCAACTAACTAATGAAAATTCACTGGTATCCCGGTCACATTGCTAAAGCTGAACGGGCATTAAAAGAACAATTAAAGCGGGTAGATGTGGTGCTCGAAGTCCGAGATGCCCGCATTCCTTTGGCTACTAACCATCCACAAATGCAGGCTTGGGTGGGTAGCAAAGCACGAATATTAGTGATTAATCGGATGGATATGATTTCGCCTCGATTGCGCCAGGAATGGGAGGCATGGTTTGAAGCAAGGGGTGAAGCGGTTTATTTTACTAATGCTGGACACGGACAAGGCATAGATGCTTTGACGGATGCTGTACAGAATGCTGGGGTGCAACTCAATCAAAGAAGATTCGATCGCGGTATGCTTCCTCGTCCAGTTCGGGCGGTGGTGATTGGCTTTCCGAATGTGGGAAAGTCTGCTTTGATCAATCGCTTGTTGGGACGCAGGGTGGTAGATAGTGCGCGTAGGGCTGGAGTAACGCGATCGCTCCGATGGATTCGGATTTCTGACGTAATTGAGCTATTAGACACTCCTGGAGTGATTCCCACCCGAATTAATAATCAAGAAAATGCCTTAAAGTTAGCTATTTGTGAAGATATTGGCGAGGCAGCTTACGACAATCAGGTAGTAGCAGCGGCTATGGTAGATTTGCTGCTGGGGTTGGAAGCTACTGATGATACTTTGATCACAGTATCTGGTTTCAAATCTAGATATAAGTTAGATGCTTTGTCTAGTAATGGTGAGGATTATTTACACGAGGTAGCTAAGGAGAGGCATCAAGGAGATGTGGAACGAATGGCGCGGCAGATGTTGAATGACTTTAGGACTGGTGTTTTGGGTCAACTTCCTTTGGAGTTCCCGCCGATTTTATTGGAGGAATCACCAAATAGTTGAAAGACAGAATACAACATCTATTTTGGGTAGGGACAGGGCACTGCCGTCTCCTCTAGATCATTCCGGTGTTACCGGAATTGATATGACTTACTTAATTTTAAGATCTGCAATCGGCTTAGCGGTGATGATTTTGACTTCATCTCCTATATGTAGTATGTTTCCTGATGATCGATCGGGCAATCGTGTATTAATGTTGAGTTGGGACAAGTGACTTAAAGGCGATCGCCCAGCGGAATCAGCCATTGTTTGATTCCGCTTGGCTGTGAATACTTCTTGAAAATTGGGATAAACTTCTTCCCTGAAACAATTGGGCTTGGATAGGATGGAGTGCTGACTGAGATTAATCGCTTCCAATGTTGCTTTCCCTATTTGTAAGCGAACAATCTCATCACTTGCTGCCAATAATTGGTCTTCCCAAAACGGTGGCACGTCTCCAATTTCAATATTAGCTCGCAGGTGCTGTCGCATCTCGTTAACACAAACTCTCGGAAACCAAGATGCCACTTCTGCTATTGTTTCGGTACTGATGATAGTTGGGCCTGGTGCTGTGATATCGTCGGGAAAGCCAGTTAGCAAGTTCTCGACTAACTTGACCGGAAAACCGAAGTAGCTAGTCAACCAAGATTCTATTCTGGCGCGTTCTCGATCGATGTGAAAAAAGAGTTCTTGTTCAGTGCCTTGAATTTTCAGACCGACGATGTTATTGCTGATATTAAAGGATAAACGCAGAAAATAAGCTCCATTGTGGCGCTGGCTGTTCACAAATTCACCTTGCTCGTCACAGATAACAAAGGAGCGATCGCCTTTTAGGGCACCGCTAGCAAGAATAGTCGCTTGACTGACAGCTATGCCGTCAAGGGCTTTGATCGGATAGATATGAATACTGGCGACGTAAGCCATTTTGATTGATTTATTAAAATTATTGCTAACCTTTAATTATAGATCTTATTAGGTATTTAAGATGGGATATTTGATAATTATTAATGATTTTTTTTTAATTAGTCGGAGACTGCTTCTAAAGAAACAATAAAGAATCAGTCAAAATTTATCAGAAGAATGGGTTTAAAACCCCGTCTTTTAAGACGGCTTTGCATTTAATCTTTTTCTATGCTACCATAGTATTAGTAGTGTGGTAAGCAAAATGCTAAAAGCCTTCAAGTACAGAATATATCCGACCAGTGAGCAATCCATTTTGCTTGCGAAGTCGTTTGGCTGTGCCAGATGGTTTTACAACTACGCGCTCAATCTAACGTCTGAAACCTATAAGGAAACAGGGAAAGGATTAAGTAGAAATGAAATAGTCAAACTTCTACCCTCCCTGAAGAAAGAGTATGAGTGGTTAACTGAAGCACCGTCACAAGTGTTACAGCAAGCGGCTTTAAATCTTTCTAGTGCTTTTCTTAACTTCTTCGAGGGTAGGGCTAAATATCCCAACTTCAAAAAGAAACAAAATAGACAGTCTATTAGATTTCCTCAAGGTTGTAAATTAAAAGATGATACATTGAAATTGCCTAAGATTGGTGATGTTCATTGTAAAGTCTCAAGGCAACCAGAAGGGACTCTAAAATCTGTCACGGTTTCAGTTAATCCATCGGGGGAATATTTGGCAGCCTGCCTATATGATGATGGTAAAGATTTACCTGAAAAATCATCAGAAGGAAAGGCGATTGGGATAGACGTTGGTTTAACCCACTACGCTATTACATCCGATGGAACCAAGCATGGGAATCCCAAATACTATCGAAAGTATGAAAAGAAATTAGCGAAAAGACAAAAGCAATTAAGTCATAAGCTTAAAGGGTCTGGCAACCGCAATAAAACTAGGGTTAAAGTTGCCAAAGTTCACGCTAAAATTGTCCGATGTCGCGAAGATTTTCTGCACAAACTAAGTCGTAAATTAGTTGACGAAAACCAAGTCATAGTTGTCGAGAATCTAGCAGTTAGAAACATGGTGAAGAACCACAAACTAGCTAAATCTATTAGTGATGCTGGTTGGGGACAATTCTGCACCATGTTGAAGTACAAGTCTGAATGGGCAGGAAAAACTTACATCGAAGTAGATAGGTTCTATCCCAGTTCTAAGACTTGTAATAACTGTTTAAATCGCGTGGATAGCTTGAGTTTGGATATTCGTAGTTGGCAATGT
>JAYTZD010000382.1:0-12659 GCA_043742065.1 Oscillatoriales bacterium | reverse complement strand
CTAATGTGTGTATGGTTAGGGGCGGTTTTTCTAACTTTTTCTTTTCAACCAAAACCTGAGCTGTCATGGGATTTTTACTTGATATCTGGGGCTAAATTGGAAGCAAGACTATTATTACAAATTTTAATCTAAATTGGCTTTTTTCTGACTGGAAATGTGCCAAAACTAATAACTGTTATTTCTCTTGGGCTTTCGCGGGCTGAAGTGGCAGTTGAGGTGAGTGGCGGTGCGATCGCAATTTTACTGGCTTTTTAGGCAATCTGTGAATTCCGAAGCCCCAACTATAGCATCAGCTTAGTTCGGGTACTTCAAACCATCAGATATGTTTGTTCTTCATTCATTGGCAATACTCGCAGCCGTTGATTTTTTAAATCCGGTTCTAAGCCTAGTTCTTCCATCGGAATCACACCCAGCAAAACAGCAGAAACACCTTCAGGTAACTCTAAACAATCAAATCTCCCTTCTCTCCCTTCTACAATAATTTGAGCGTCGGCAAAAATTCGACCTTTTCTGATGCCAGCGGATGTTTCTACATCTCTTTCTCCTACTTGTCTTAAACCGAGTTGGCTAATAATGGTAGCTGGTAATGAAAGCAATGTCGCTCCGGTATCGACAATAACCTGATCGAGCATCACAGAGCGAACTTCCTCAGCAGAAATGAATCCCCGTTCAGCCATAACTAGATCAATGCGATTCGTGACGGCGATTGTTGTAAGAACTTGGCCCATTTGTTTGCCTTGAAGATTGGGGAGTACGAGTGTCATATTATGTTACCTCTATGAGTGCAATTAATTGTATATTTTTGGGATGTAATCTAAAATCTCAAATCGATTGACCGCTGATCGACGCTAATGAACGGCGATAAATTAAAGCATCAGATATGTTTGTTCTTCATTCATTGGCAATACTCGCAGCCGTTGATTTTTTAAATCTGGTTCTAAGCCTAGTCTTTCCATTGGAATCACGCCCAGCAAAATCGTATTAACTCCTTCAGGCATTTCCAGGCAGTCAAAAACCGCTTGTCGCCCTTCAACTTCCAGCATAATATCTTGAAATATTCGCCCTTTTCTCATTCCCGCAGCAGTTTCTACATTAGTTTCTCCAAGCTGACTTAAACCCAACTGGCTAATAATGGAGGCTGGTAAAGCAAGCAGGGTAGCTCCGGTATCAACTAGAACTTTATCGAAACTGAATGAGCGAATTTCACCCGTAGAAATAAACCCGCGCTCAGCGAGGACTTGATCGATGCGATTCGTGATGATGATTGTTGTAAGAACTTGACCCATTTGCTTGCCTTGAAGATTGGGCAGTACCAGTGTCATCTTATGTTACCCTTTTAAGTGCAATTGGTTGATTCTTTTATTTTAATGTTATCTAGAACAGGACTGACGGACAGGTGTCATAAACCGGGTTTTTTACCGAATCTGCGATGCTCTAACGAAGTATTTCGTAAAAAAACCCGGTTTCTCGTCTCCATCAGGTCTCCAATACATCCAGGACTATAGAATTGTCCAGGGTTCGTTAAAATGGTTTTGAGTGACCAGTCGCCCTGAAAATTAGCCTGAACGCATGACACCAGAACCCAACTCTTCTCAACCCAATCCTTCTGAGTCGATCGCGACTGTAGAAAGTCTCAATGGTACAGCCCCTAAAGTGATCACAGACTCAGCGACAATTCTCCCCACTGCTGATGAACCAGAAAAATCTCTGCCACAGGCTTCCAGCCGTAAGATTCTATTGCCACAATATCCCAAACAAACGACTGCTGAAATGTCGGGGTCGGTGCTGATTTTGGGGTCGATCGCAGCGATGATTTTTGGGCTGGCAAATGATAGTGTTTGGCTGGGCTTAGTTGGGGCGATCGCCGCGATGGGCATATCTCTACGGCTGATGTGGCCGAGTTGGGGCAAAATTTGGATCCAGGTAATTCCCCCAGCTTGGCGCACTCTGATCGTAGCCTGCTTCGGTCTTTTAGCTGGGATTGTTGGCTTGCTGATGCTCAGCGGTACTAATACTGAACCGGGAAGCCGCAATATTCAAATTAACTGGGATGCGATCGGAGCTCTCGGCGAGTTAATCGGCGCTTTGGGGCAAATTTTGATCGCAATTTTGGGCGTTTACGTCGCTTGGCGTCAATATGTGATCTCGAAAGATTTGACTATTCAGCAAAATCGCATCACGCAGCAACAAACGATAGATGCTTATTTTCAAGGGGTTTCTGACTTAGCCCTTGATGAACAGGGATTTTTGGAAGATTGGCCGCAGGAAAGGGCGATCGCCGAAGGTCGTACTGCTGCGATTATGAGTAGTGTCGATGCTGAAGGTAAGGCTAAAATTCTCCGGTTTTTGTCGCAATCGAGGTTAGTTACGCCTCTGAAGCGCGATCGACTTTTAGGCCGCCCCATCCTCGACGGCGACGGCGGCTATGCTGAAGACAGAGAACATGGTATCCGCGTCATCGATCTCAATGTGATGTTAGCCGGTGCCGACCTCGCCAGCACAGACTTGCGGTGGACAGAATTAAGCGAAGCTAATCTCGTCCGGGCTAATCTCAGTAAGTGCGATTTAGTCAAAGCCAACCTTTCGCGCGCTGTCTTGTACGACGCTAATCTCGCCCGCGCTGACATGAAAGGTGCCACATTATTTTATGGTTCCGTCGAAACCGCTTCCCCCCGCAGTCGCAGTGAATTTCCCAACTACACGACAGGGGAACATACCGGCGCTGTAGTGGAACGTGTCGATTTCACTGGTGCCAAGCGATTGTCAGACGAACAACGCCAATACTGCTGCGCTTGGTGTGGGTCGAAATCGAGAGAGACGATTCCCGGTGGCTGTGATGGTATTCCTAATAAACTAGGACGTTGAAATCCGATGCTTTATTATTTTGGGTAGGGACACGGCACTGCCGTCTCCTAATTTCAACTAACCATAATTCCAATGCTTTATTATTTTGGGTAGGGACACGGCACTGCCGTCTCCTAATTTCGACTTACTCTATCTCCCAAGCAGACTGAAAAAAGTCCCATTCGCAAACCATAGCATAGCGATAGGTTGCTTCTATTTCTGGCGTCAGTGGTGCTGCATAGCGATCGAGCAAACTTTCCACTCGTTTTGCTAAAATCTCAAACTCAGGGGTGTTATAAGTAGAAATCCAATCGCTAAAGGCGTGTTCTGGTATTTTAGGTTTAGCTAGCTGCTGTCCTAAAAAAGCATACAAACGCAAGCAAGGAGTCATCGCTGCTGCTGTTAAACCTATATCACTTCCCCAGGCTGTGGCTAATAGAAAATCCGTGTAGCGGCGAGTAGCGATTCCCGGTTTTGCCTCTTGCAAATTTACACCCGATTTCGCTGCATATCCTTGATGCAAGCGAAGTTCTTCTAAAACACCGCTACCGAGATTGTGGAGGATTTCAAACCCCTCCCAATCCGGTGCTTTTGCAGCAGAAATACTGTAAGCACGAGCGAATGCTCCCAGAAAAAATGCGTCTTGTGCAACGTAATATGCAAAACTATTTTGGGTGAGGCTGCCGTCAGCAATGCCTCTGACAAATGGATGTTGCAGACAAGCTTCGCTTAAGTCTTGGTTTGCTTGCCAAAGATAGTTAGAATTTGTCATGTGATTGTGAATCTAGCGGTTATAATTGTAATTCTTAAAATTCGACTCAACGTCCATGATAACAGATATATTCGGCTTGATTCCATTGTTTACTATAGGAATTTTTTTTCTCGTATTTCAGAAAATAGATAAGTGTTGGCGCAGTGCTATTTTGTCCGCAGCAGTTGTTTGGGGAGTTATTGTTGCTTTATCTACGGAGATTTTGAGTTTATTTAGGTTGCTGACTTTTGAATGGGTGTTTGGACTGTGGTTAGTAATGGATATTTTGGGCTTGATTGTTTATCTAAAACTCAAAAATGTCAACCAAACTTTTGAGAAACATCAAGATGAGAAAATTCCGAGTGTCTTAATAGGATTGCTAGGCGGTGTATTATTTATTTTTGCTGCGGTTGGTCTAGTTGCTATAGTTTCACCGCCTAACAATTGGGATTCGATGACTTATCATATGAGTCGGGTTGTTCACTGGATGCAAAATCGGAGTGTCGAGCATTATCCAACTTCTTATGTGCCGCAATTGTATCACCCGCCTGGGGCAGAATTTGCGATTATGCACTTTCAGATTGTCACCGGGGGCGATCGCTTTGCGAATCTGATCCAGTGGTTGAGTATGGTTGGCAGTGCGATCGTAATTTCTTTAATTGCTCAGCAACTGGGCGCAAATCAGCGCGGTCAAGTTTTTGCTGCTGTCTTTGCTGCGACTTTACCAATGGGTATCCTCCAAGCTTCTAGCACTCAAAATGACTATGCTGTATGTTTCTGGGTAGTGTCTTTTGTTTCCTGCGGTTTAGCTGGAATGTCAGCAGGAATTACTCTATCTAACACTCTAAAAATTGGTGCAACTTTAGGTCTTGCTCTCTTGACAAAAACCACAGCTTACATATTTTCACTGCCATTTATTATCTGGTTTATCATAGTAGGAATAAAACGCTATCACCAAAAGATGCTACCACCAATTTTGATCATAGCTGTTGTAACTATTCTCCTAAATATCGGTCATTATTGGCGAAATTATGATTTGTTTGGTTATGCGATCGGCGCACCTGAAAGTTTTACTAAAGAATACAAAATAGAAACATTTACAATCCAAACTTTCTTGTCAAATATAATTAGAAATTTAGCCATGCACACCGGCACAAGCATTTCCAGAATTAACGGTTTAATTGTGGCGGTTGTTAAATTGCTACACAAAATATTAGGTATCCTGCCAAATGACCCGCGCATCACTTGGCCTCCAGGACAAGTATACGCTCTAACTACACCTTCATTTAATGAAAATAATGCTACCAACCCTATCCACTTTGGGCTAATATTTGCCACTCTAATACTTATTTTGAAGCAACCCAAATTTATAAAAATAAAAATTGTGGCAGTTTATTTAACCGCTACAATCTGTACATTCTTACTGCTTTGTCTGCTACTGAAACTCCAGCCTTGGCACAGCCGCCACCACCTAACAACTTTTGTATTATTTGCACCCATATTTGGATTAACAATCTCACAAATATCCAATCATAAAATAGCCAATTATATTGTAGTAATTCTAATTATCATGTCACTACCCTGGGTTTTTCACAACAAATTTAGACCCCTAATTGGAGAAAGTAACATTTTTAATAGTAGTAGAAATGAGCTTTACTTTACAAGTCGGCCAAATATGGAGTTTGCTTACAATCAAGCAGTAGATTTTGTCAAATCTCAAAACTGCACAAATATAGGACTATCATTTTGGAGTAAAAATGCCTGGGAATATCCGTTATGGGTATTTTTTCAAGAACCAGGAAAACCAGCACCTCGCATTGAACATATCTCTACCATCGATCCTGTAGTCGGGCAAAAATTAAATTCCGAACCTTACAAGAGCTTTACTCCTTGTGCGATAATTTACCAGTCTACAAAAATTGATGATAAACAAGGAAAAGAAATAGTTGTCAAAAATCAAACTTATGTACAAAAGTTTTCCCTTGAACCCCTCAGCGTGTTTATCAAAAAATAGCGATTTGATTGGGTGCTTTTCAATTTGGCAAGGGCGAAGCATTCTGGCAGACAATTTATTAATGAGAACCGGAGATTTACTGCCAGAATGCTTCGCTCCTACGAATATGTCTGCAAAAATGAGATGCACCAGCTTTGATTTAACGGTTACAAACCACCACTAAAATATTAAGTATGATTGACAGTACACCGAAATATTCCTTTGTAATTCCTATTTATAATGAAGAAGAAACTCTGGCTGAACTTTACCGACGAATTAGTGCGGTGATGGCTCGTATGGATGGCCCAGTAGAGTTGATTTTAATCAATGATGGTAGTCGCGATCGCTCTTTGGAGCTCCTACGAGAATTACACGCACAAGATTCACGCATTTGCTACCTGAGTTTTGCCCGCAACTTCGGCCATCAAATAGCCGTAACTGCTGGTTTAAACTTTTCTACAGGTAAAATTGTAGTAGTGATGGATGGCGATTTGCAAGATCCGCCAGAGTTGATTATAGATATGGTAGAACAGTGGCGACAGGGTTATCAAGTTGTTTATGCTCAACGCACTCAACGCCATAAAGAAGGTTGGTTTAAGCGGTTGCCAGCTTATATGTATTACCGAATTTTGCGCCATCTTGCGGATGTTGATATTCCTATAGATACGGGAGATTTTTGTTTGATGGATCGGTGTGTAGTGGATGTACTAAACGCGATGCCAGAACGCAATCGTTATATTCGCGGACTGCGGGCTTGGATTGGTTTCAAACAAACGGCGGTTAAGTTTGAACGCGATCCACGTTTTGCTGGTGAGGTAAAGTATACATTTAGAAAATCTTTGAGTTTGGCAATGAATGGTTTAGTATCTTTTTCAAAGGTTCCTCTCCGACTTTCGATTTATCTGGGATTATTTGCTGCATTTGTATCTGTGTTAATGGCTTTTTTGATTTTGTATTGGCGGATTTTTTATCCAAATTCGGCATTAACTGGTTTGACAATTGTGATGATGGCGGTTTTCTTTTTGGGCGCGGTGCAGTTGGTGAGTATTGGGATTTTGGGCCAGTATGTGGGGCGGATTTATGAGGAGGTGAAGGGGCGGCCACTTTATACTTTGGCAGAAGTTGTCGGTTTTGGCGATCGACCTTCATAAAAAAAAATATGTCAAACACTAGAGACTTGTTAGCAGGCGAATCTATTCAATTGAGACGAGGAGCATTATTGCAAGTTTGTTATACACCGGGTAAAGCTCCCCCACTTGTATTTGTGCATGGTGGTTTAGGAAATCGATATAACTGGCGATCGCAATACGAATTTGCGGTTGCTCAAGGATGGGAGGCGATCGCCTACGATCTAGCTGGGAACGGCCAATCTCAATCATATTCCCGCTATTCTATCGGGCGACACTGCCGCGATTTGTCGCGTTTGCTCGATCGACTTCACATCCATCATGCCCCGGTATTGTGTTGTCACAGCTACGGAGTGCCGATCGGCTTAGAGTGGGCCAAACGCCATCCAGTCAGCGGCCTGATTTTGATTTGTGGCGGCACTCATAACTTAGATCCTTGGTGGGAAATTCCACTGCTGAAATTCCTAACTTGGGGCGGTAGACATTTTTATCGACTGCCTTTTGTGAAAACATTTACAGAGCAAATATCGAGTACCCATAGCCATGAAGTAATACAGCAATTTTTGGCAGAATCCCCCATCCCAGTTGAAGTACATCCCTATCAAGCGCTGGAGCCATTTTGGGGTTACAATTTTTTTGATCGGCGTTTTTCAACTAAGTATTTTGATATTCCTATCCTGGTGATTACAGGCGGAAAAGATACGCTGTTTACCTATAAAATGGGTGAAGATTTGGCGAATCATTTTCACCACAGCCAACATTTACATATGCCCCATGCAGGTCATTTGGTGATTGCGGAGTTTCCAGAAATCGTCAATCGGGCGATCGCTAAATGGATTAGAGAAGCAATTTCCGAAGCGGATTACTAGGGTGCATCTCATTTTTGCAAATATATTCGTAGGGGCGAAGCATCGGGCAGTAAATCTCTGATTATCACTAATAAATTGTCTACCGTCAGGTGCTTCGCCTTTGCAAAATAGAGATGCACTCAATGACTAAGTATATCCATACTTTTTGATGAACCAAGTTTTGACAAATTGAGTCAAGACGCAATAGCAAGTCAGAATTGCAGCTAACCAGACAAAATAAATGGCTGGTAAGGGGACAAATCCTAAACTATGTGCGATCGGCGAAAATGGCAAATACATTCCAACCGCCATCACAGTAGCGGTAATCAGCAGCATCGGTAAAGAAGCACGACTCTGGAAAAACGGAATCTTAGCCGTGCGAATGACATGGACAATCAGCGTTTGAGTCATCAAACTTTCCACAAACCAACCCGTTTGAAACAAAGCTTGATTGTTTACAGAAGTCGCCCCAAATACAAACCACATCAAGGCATAGGTGCAATAGTCAAAAATCGAGCTAATCGGGCCAATGAACATCATAAATCGCTGGATATTATCAATTTTCCACTTCGGCGGGTTAACCAAATCTTCTCGATCCACATGATCGAAGGGGATGCCCGTTTGCGAAAAGTCGTAGAGGAGATTATTGATCAATATCTGCACTGGCTGCATCGGTAAAAATGGCAGAATAGCACTCGCACCCAAGACGCTAAACATATTACCAAAGTTAGAGCTAGTACCCATTCTGATATATTTGATAATGTTAGCAAAAGTCTTGCGACCTTCGACTACCCCAGATTCCAGGACTAACAAGTTTTTTTCTAACAAAATGATGTCTGCTGACTCTTTGGCAATATCGACTGCCGTATCAACTGAGATTCCCACATCTGCCTCCCGCAAAGCGGCTGCATCATTAATGCCATCTCCCATGTATCCCACCACGTTGCCTTTTTTTCGCAACACTTGAATAACTTTCGCTTTTTGGGTTGGAGAAAATTTAGCAAAAATGGTTGTGGTTGCTGCAACTTCGGCTAATTCATCATCCGATAAAGCTTCAATATCGCTACCTAATAAGACGTGGTGGACAGGCAAGCCAACATCTTTGCAGATTTTACGAGTAATGATTTCATTGTCCCCGGTTAAAATCTTCACATCGACTCCATTGCGCTTGAGAGCTTTAATCGCTTGGGAAGCTGACTCTTTGGGCGGATCGAGAAACGCAATGTTGCCCAACAGAACTAAATTACTCTCGTCGGCAATGGCATAATGTGATTGATCCGGTGGCATCACTTTATATGCCACGGCAATTACTCGTAAGCCCTCAGAGTTGAGTTTTTGTTGTAAATCGGCAACCTTGGTATGAACTGATTCATCCATTGGTAAAACCTCGCCATTGACTTGGAGTTGGGTGCAAACTTTTAGAACTTCTTCAACTGCACCTTTACAAATCAGCACGTGCTGTTTTCCCATTTCTTCGACGACAACAGACATCCGACGACGCACAAAATCAAACGGAATTTCATCGAATTTCTGGTAGTTTTTCTCAATATCTAAAGATTTAAGTTCTTGATGGCGATCGAGAACGGCGACATCTAGTAAATTTTTTAAGCCAGTCTGGTAAAAGCTATTGAGATAGGCATATTTTAGTACATCTAAACTCTCTTGACCGTAGGGATCTAAGTGCCTCTGTAAGACGATTTTGTCTTGAGTCAGAGTGCCTGTTTTATCAGTACACAAAATATTCATGGAGCCAAAATCTTGAATCGCATCAATGTTTTTGACAATCACCTTTTTGTCAGACATGGTAATCGCCCCCTTCGCCAAATTTGCCGTCACAATCACCGGCAACATTTCTGGAGCAAGTCCCACAGCAACCGATAAAGCGAAGGTGAATGCTTCAACCCAATTGTGTTTAACTATCCCATTGATCAAAAAGACAAGTGGAGCCATGATCATCATAAATCGCAACAGCAGCATAGTTACGCCATTCACACCTTTGTCAAAGCTGGTTCGTGGTTTGCGTCCACTCACAGTTTTAGCCAGTGATGCCAGATAAGTATGACTACCAGTTTGTGCGACAACGGCTGTTCCAGAACCACTGACTACCGAGGTTCCCATGAAACAAAGATTGACTAACTCCAGTGGGTTTTTCTCCTGATTATCGGGGAGGTCTACGTGTTTTTCAGCGGGTAGAGACTCCCCAGTAAGAGTTGACTGACTGAGGAATAAATCCTTTGCAGCAATTAGTCGGACATCGGCTGGAATCATATTTCCGGCTGACAGAAAGATGATATCACCAAGTACCAACAGCTTCACCGCAATTTCTTTTCCTGCTGTGATTCCCTTCTCTTCTTTAGGTACAGCATCTTGAGTGGCATCTTTGCGATTCACCGTTGCCGTTGAGCTCACCATTTCCCGCAGCTTTTCGGCGGCTTTGTTCGACTGAAATTCTTGTGAAAACCGCAGCAACCCACCAAAAATCACCATGATAAAAATAATTAAGGCGGCTGTCGGACTCCCAGTTAACAGCGAAATTACTGCTAAAGCAATGAGTAAAAGCGAGAGGGGATTAGTTACCGTTTTCAGTAGTTGGACATACCAGGCGATCGGCTTTTCGCGATCGATCTCATTCAGCCCAGATTTGCTTAATCGGCGCTTGGCTTCAGTCTCAGTCAGCCCGTCCAACTCAGTGTCGAATAAGTGTAGAACTTCATCGACATCACGCTGACTGATATCGATCAGTGCTTTGGATGAATCTACAGACGGGCTAGATTTTGTTTGAGGCTTTTTGGATGAATTGGTAGTCTTATTTAACGTCTTCATAAAATAATTTGATTTCCATTATAGCAATCCTAAATGAGTCGTAAATATTTTTAACCGACCCCAACCCAGGGCTGTTTCATTCTCCGTAGGGGCAAACCCCCCGTGGTTGCCCCCATGTCTGAAACGCCTGTGAAATCGTCTGTGGGGGGGGGCGGGCACGGGGGCACCGCCCCTACAAAATCGCGATTTTCGTGAAAATGAAACCGCCCCACCCCAACCCTCCCCTTAGTAAGGGGAGGGAGTAAGAAATTCACAAATGATTTAGGGTTGCTATAATTCCCGACAATTTTGGTTGAATCTTGTCTGCTCTGTAATTCGCGTAGTGGCTTCTGAATCTGGTCTGTTAGAAATAGCTAACAAGGTTAGTTTTTGGGTTTCTTCCATCCTCGCCATTGCTAAGAAGATTATCGTAGCAGTTTCTAAATTCTCAAAAATTTGTTTCGTGAAGTTGTCAATTGTAGCAATCATGATTCCTCCTCTAGTATGTTGAGTTTATGGGAGTTTTTAATCTTGAATTTTCAATGCAATCAGACCAATAAGTACAATTAAACCTAATGCTCGACGAAAGTAATTAACGCCTTGAAATAATTCTTCCCAAGCCCAAGTAAACAATGCGCCAAAGGCTACTAAATCCAATCCTAAATTGATTTTTTTTGTTGTAATAATCAGCTTTAATAAACTAGCTACTATCCCGACAATCAGTGGTAAATTTGGTGGTTGAACTATGACGATTTGGCCTTCGCTGTCCCGAAAAGTTTGATCGAATAATGTATTTTCTTCCATGAGTTTTTCCTTAAAATAGCTGAATAAGTTGGCGATTTAGGTTGCTTGATGGTTTATAGCAAATCCCAAAATGGGGAGAGTTGGGGATTAATTTGGTTAATTTTTGGGATTTACTAAATTGATTTACGATCGCTCTTTTTGCGATCTAACGCTACTCGGCAAAGTGCTGTCGAACCTTCGCGGCAATCTGATTATCAGTCATTTTGTCAACTGTTTCAACACCTACGATGCGTTTGCCGAGGTGATGTCCTTCAAGACGTTTTTTCAGTTCATCCTTTGCCTCACCAGGCCCAAATATCAGAATTGACTCTGCATTGCGAATACACGCAATCACCTCATCGTAGTAAATATTGAGTTCTCCCGTAAAATATCTCTGGCGGCTATTATCTGCGGGTACTTGAGATGATTCATAGCTACCCTCAAGAGGTGAATCACCAGAACGCCGGAGCTGTTTTTCTACATCTGACACGATCTCTTTCCTCTCTTCCCCTTTCTCGGTAATAGCCAGAATACTAGCCTTCCGATGGTCAATCCACAGCCCTGTTTTTGTTGTCATTGGATCTCCTTTGTTCACTATTTGTTGAGACTTATAGTTTTTACTAAGCCACAGGATAAATGTAATTTTGTTATTAGCTTACCCTTTCAAGTTGACTAAAGTATTCTTCTTAAGGCATAGTTTTTATGAAGGCTCGGAATGCTGAAGCCAAATCAATTTGCGGCTTTAATAAAAGCTACCGTTTTTTGATCTTCCCCACACCCTCCACAGACTCCCGGACTTGGGGAGAACCGACATATTCTATTGACCCCACGCCGGATACAGATGCGTTCAACTGCTCGCTCACATTGACCACAGCGCTCCCCACGCCACTGTTCCGCACAGTAGCCTGCTTAGTCTTGAACTCCTCGCCCTGGAAGCCTCCGACCCCAGAAAGGTTGAGATCGAGCACATCGGCGTTTCCGGCGATCGTCATGCTACCCACTCCATCCAGGGAAACCGACAGCCGCTTGCCTTGGATACCCTTTGCCTCAATACTGCCGACACCGTTCAGGTTCAAGCCCTCTAAGCTTTTGACCTGCACGACGAATTCAATGGGCTTGCTTGGATTGATGGCGGCATCGTTCACAGTGCCGAGATGCAGGGTGCGATCGGTCACGCGACCCTCCAGAAGCGGCAAGAGGTTATCCTCGGCGCTAATTGTGAGGGACTCTTTTCCCGTCTGCTGTACTTTGACCCTACCCACGGATTTAAAGGAAATCGATGAGAATCCAGCCACTTTTCTAGATTCGGTTTTAACGATTCCAGAGCCTCTAACCCCGTTATTACCAATGTTGAAATAGCAGCCTGAGAATATGCTCAAAGCTACCAAACACGCCAGCAACCAGTATCGTTTTGTTTTCATTATTTTGCCTCCATTAGTTCAAAGTAATATCAATTCCGGCTGTGCCGGAATGATAGAGGAGACGGCAGTGCCGTGTCCCTACAATTAATC
>JAYTZD010000381.1:0-1450 GCA_043742065.1 Oscillatoriales bacterium | reverse complement strand
CCACAGTTAGATGGAAACTATCAGCAGGTAGTGGAATCAAGGAACCAGGATGAAGTTCCTGCAATAGCCGTTGTTGGGCAGAGAGCAAGTTAGCATAGAGTCCAGCATTTTCTGCATCATCCCCAGCAGGTGGTGTAATCACCGAATAGCCGGGAAAAGGCACTGCAACTTTGACACCAGCTTCATCTGGTTTAAATTTGGGAGAGTCCTGAATGTGCTCAATCTGGGACTTGTAGGAGTCCAGCAGCGTCATTCGCGCTACCCGATTTACATAAGCTTGATAAGTATCGTCCAATCTCCATTTCCTCGCGCTAATTAATAGCTTTGGGCACTTACCCGACTTGAAAATTGTTAAGACTTGCGCGCCCAGAACGAAAAATCTATGCTTGAGATTCCTTCGTGCTGTTGAGTGTGACAGCAATTGTCACGAGCGCAGAAATCCTAACTTTTAAATTCTAGATCTTTGAGAATAGTGCAAGATGTAAAAATTATCGAATAGAATCTTTAACTATTCGCAACAAACTTTATATAGTACACCATTTTTCGGTGGCTTTGTGCTAAAAATGCAAATTTACTTTTTTTGGGGAGAAGACGAGTTTGCGATGGGGCAAGCTGTGACCAGTTTACGCCAAAGTGCCGTCGATCCCAACTGGGCTAGTTTTAATTATGACAAGATTATGGCCGATCGCGCCGAGGCTGTAGTCGAAGGACTCGATCGAGCTTTGACACCACCCTTTGGCACCGGCAGCCGTTTTGTCTGGCTGGCAAATACCACTGTAGCCCAGCAGTGTTCTCCAGAACTGTTGGCCCAATTGGAACGGACATTCCCAGTTATTCCCGACACCACCGTGCTGCTGCTGACATCAGTCAAAAAACCCGACAGTCGGCTCAAGTCTACCAAGTTACTCGTCAAGTCCGCCCAAGTGCGAGAGTTTTCGCCGATTCCGCCTTGGAATGACAAAGAATTAGCCCAGCGGGTGCGTCAAGTCGCCGGCGAAATGGGCGTAAAGTTGACCGCCACGGCGATCGAATTTTTGGCAGAATCGATCGGTAGCGACACTCGACAGTTATACAGCGAACTCGAAAAATTGCGACTGTTTGCCGGGAACCGCACCCAACCTTTGACCCCAGAAGATGTGAGCAAATTGGTCAACTCTCACGCCCAGAATACCTTTCAGCTAGCCGATGCGATTCGCCAAGGACATACCGAGGAAGCCTTGGATTTATTGGCAGGTTTAACCGGCCGCAACGAGCCTGGATTAAGGATTGTGGCAGGATTGACAGGTAAGTTTCGGATTTGGCTGTGGGTGAAAGCAATGATCGAATCGGGCGATCGGGATGACAAAATTGCTCAAGCTCTAGAATTAGGCAATCCCAAACGAGTGTACTACTTTCGCCAAGAAGTCAAGAATGCCAGCTTAGAAAAACTGCAAAAAACCTTACCTTTACT
>JAYTZD010000380.1:0-3141 GCA_043742065.1 Oscillatoriales bacterium | reverse complement strand
TTGAATGCGTTTTGGCGACTGCATAAATTGCCTGTGTGGTTTCGCAAGTTTATTAAAGATAGTTGTTTTGGTGCGGCTCAAAAGTTATGGGATGGCTTGGTGCGGCAGGATGTGTTGATGATTGAGGAAGAACAACAGGCTTTTTTGCAAAATTCAGAAAGAAAAAATTATGAGTTAAATCGAGCTTTAGTTAGTGTGCAAAAGTTGATGAGAAGTCAGGCGGAAAAATAGATTAGAAATTAGGACACGGCAGTGCCGTCTCCCTACAATTAATTACGGTAGGGACACGGCACTGCCGTGGCCTCTATATTATTCCGGTGCAACTTTACTTTTTAGGCTGCTGCTGTTGATAAACGCTGACAACTTTGTCGGCAAAAGTAGCAGTTGCACCAGTTTTACAAGCTGCGGATTCTCCTGTCATCCACCAACAAGCCGCGCGGCGGATAGCGGCTGTTTCATTGTTACCGCTAGCCTTGTATTCATCGCGCAGCAAATCGCCCACGATACAGGTAACAATTGATTTGGCTTTTGTTGCATCAGCCTCAAATTGTTGCGGTGTTAAATCCTGTTTGGTGCAGAATTTTGCCCAACGAGAAATATTGCTCGGTAAAACTTGCCACTGGCTGTACATTCCGTCATTTGCTGTTTGTGGTGGCGCGGCTTGTCGCAGTGCTTCTACGAGTGCGGAAACTTGGGCATCGGTAACTGGTGCCGCTGCTGCTGGAAGTGCTGGCAATCCGAGGCTAATTATCAGACTGCCGAATAGTAGATTGGTTTTGGCGATCACTCTTAAATTCATTTAGCAATACCCTGTTTGATTTAAACTTTGTTTCCTGCAACAAGATTTACTATTTTGTCGATCGAATGCCTCTGTCTTAAGTATGATTTTTGCCCACTTAATGTACTGTCGATCGCCCTACGATAGAAATTGTTAATCAAGTACGATAAAATCATGGAAGTACAAACCAGGGAAATTCGACGTTACATCCGAGCCGATGGCAGGATTCCTTTCTTAGAGTGGTACTATGGCCTACGAGATGGCAAAGCCCAAGTTAAGGTTGATGCAAGGCTTGAGCGAGTTAGTCTCGGCAATCTGGGGGATTATAAGTCAGTCGGAGATGGTGTCTGTGAACTCAGGATTAACTACGGCCCTGGCTACCGGATTTATTTTAAACAAATAGGAGCGACAATTGTGCTTCTGCTCTGTAGTGGGGATAAAAGTACCCAAGAACAAGATATTCTCAAAGCGAAGGAGTATTCGGCCGACTATGAAAGAAATGAAAATGCCTAGCAGTGATAGCTACCGCGAGTCCCTAATTGAATCTCTCAAAGATGCGGAACACGCTGGTGACTTTATCGGGGCTATCTTGGAAGAAAAAGATCCTGAACCTGAACTGCTCAGAAATGCAATTAGAAAGGTGATTGAGGCTCGAATCAGGATGAATGCTCTTTCTGATTCGGCAAAGCAGTATCATAAAAAGCTGGACAAGATGCTGACAGAAAGCGCTGGTTCGGAAATTTACTGCTTTGTAGAATTGCTCGAAGCGTTAGGATTTAAACTAGGAATTACTGTCGAAAATATTTCGTTTGAATGTACTGCCGATCGCCCTATGATAGAAATTGCCGAGCAAGTGCGATAAAATCATGGAAGTACAACCGAGGGAAATTACAAGTTACGGTACATCAGATGGCAAATTTCCTTTCGACGAGTGGCTTGATTCCGTCCGCGATCGGAATGTCAGAGTTAGAATCAAGTCTAGGCTTGACCGAGTTCAACAAGGTAATCTCGGAGATATCAAGTCAGTAGGAGAAGGAGTTTTTGAGCTCAGAATTAATTATGGCCCGGGCTACCGCGTCTACTTCGGACAAGTTGGGTTGACAGTAGTGGTCATCCTGGTAGCCGGAGATAAAAGCACTCAAGAACAAGATATTCGACAAGCCATAGCATACTGGAAAGATTATGAAAGACGTGAAAGCACCGACAAGTCATAGCTACCGCGAGTATCTAATTGAATCTCTCAAAGAGGCTGAAGAAGCTGCTGGTTACATCGGGGCTATTTTGGAAGAAAAAGACCCTGAACCCGCACTCCTGAGAAATGCCATCAGAAATGTCATTGAGGCTCGAATCAGGATGAATGCTCTTTCTGATTCGGCAAAAGACCATCATGAAAAGCTTGACCAAATGCTGACAGCAAGTGCAGGTTCAGAAATTTACTGTTTTGTAGAATTGCTCGAAGCGTTAGGATTTAAACTAGGAATTATTGTGGAAGATAGTGAGTTGCGCCCTGACTCGGAATTAACGCAGATTGAGGAATCACAATTATCCCCGGAACCAGCTAATGCAAGTTAATGAATAAGTCGCATATTCACCCTTTCATCGCAAAATCAAACAACCGATGAGCCATTTCTAGCTTACTGCAAGATGCGATTTCTACTTGCTGTCCTGCGGAATTTATCAAGACTGCTTGATTGGTATCACTGCCGAAACCTGAACCTATTTTGTCGATCGCATTTGCCGCAATTACATCCAGTTTCTTCACCCGCAATTTCTCCAAAGCCGGCTTGACAATATCGCCAGTTTGTGCTGCAAACCCGATCAGTTTTTGATGCGACTGTTTCAATTTTCCCAATTCAGCCAAAATATCCGGTACCTCTGTCAACTCTAAAGCATTGGGGAGCGATCGCTTCGGCAATTTCTGACTATGATACTCAGTCGGTTTCACATCTGCTACCGCCGCAGCCATCACCGTCAAATCTGCATGGTGAAAGCATTCCAGCATCGCCTGTCGCATTTCCTCAGCACTCGTCAGGGCGATCGAACTCACACCTGGCAACGACACTTCACCGATGATACTATGTACCAAAGTAACGATCGCCCCACGATGCAATGCCGCCCGCGCCAAAGCAATGCCCATTTTGCCAGTGGAAGGATTGCCGATAAACCGCACCGGATCGAAGTATTCCCGCGTTCCTCCCGCACTGATTAACACCCGTTTGCCAGTTAAATCTCGATCGCCCCCCGTATACAACAACGACTCTATCTGCGCCAAAATATCACTCGGTTCAGCCATCCGGCCCGCACCCACGCGATCGCAAGCCAGCATTCCCGACCCAGGCGACATAGCATGATATCGTCCATCT
>JAYTZD010000379.1:0-6179 GCA_043742065.1 Oscillatoriales bacterium | reverse complement strand
GTACTGGTAGGAACGGAAAATTGAAGATCATGCGATCGTACGCAATCCGAGACGGCGCATCGCCACCGACGAGAAACTCTCGGTAAGGGCGAATGAAGTTTTGCAAGTAATATTCGCTGGAACCGACGAGATAAACTACATCGCCCGTATGCAGGGCGAAACGGCAACTTTCGCGTTCGCGCAGCATCAGTTCGGCAACTTGGCGCTGGGGGTTGTGGCCCCGGTGGTTCCCCGTACCACTGTCGCCTACGACTAGAAACGAAAATTCTGGATTGTCTGGAACTCCATCGTCCAAAACCATCTTAGTTTGGTCTATTCCCCGATCGGCTATCGACTTTTCTTCCCACCGTACCCGCTCGTTCATCTTGCGGACTTTTACCGAAATTGGCGGATCGGACACAAATTTCACGCCACTTCTCCCAAATAATTTAGTTCTAGTTAATATTGCAGCGAGCGATCGATTTTGTGCATCTCTCTAAAAGCTGAAAAATCGATTTTATGCCAACTTTTTCTAAGATCTACTGTAATTTAAGATACCGATCGCCCAAATTCTGAAAATCGCCACAAATGTGAAAGTTTTAATTTCCTGATCTCCCTCTATCTCCCTCCCTCTATCCCTATCCCTATCCCCCCCTCCCCCTTCCACCCTAAAATTTGGAAGTTTTGAGTCACGAATCATGGAAAAATCGCAGCACGTTTTGATACCATTCTAATCAAGTGGGGGAATCAGGGAATGCACGGGAGGTGCGTAAATGGAGCTATCTGGAGAACAAAAACGGTGCTTAGATTGCTTAGTCACATCGATCGAGCAATTAGGCGGTCGAGTAGACATTCCAAAATTCGAGCAAATAGCTGAACTGATTATTCAAACGATGAGGGGGCCTTGGCGCTATTTTCACACGTCGGAACACATTTTTGAGGTCGGGGGCTCTGTCGATCCGATCGAAGTCTTGGCCGCGCTGTTTCACGACCTCGTGTACGTGCAAGTCGATCAGGGAGTAAATTTTAATATCAGTAGCGCCCTTTGTCCTTTTGTCAAGGAAGTGCGATCGCAGTTAGTGATTAGAGACGCAGCCGAACTTCCCAAGGATGCCATGTACCAGCTTGTGGCGGCAGTATTTGGGTTTATTCCCGGTCAAATTCTCTCTCCGTTTGCTGGCCAAAACGAATTTTTGAGCGCCGTGATTGCAGGGAAATGTTTGGAGCCTTTTTTGCCTCCTAGTGCGATCGTTCAGATCGCAGCCTGCATTGAAGCTACTATTCCTTTTCGTGGAGTTTCGGCCAACGGCTTAAGTGCGATCGAGCTTTTGCATGAACGTTTGGCAAATGCGAATCGCGATTTTAATTTGGGATTGACTGACTCAGAACTCTGCGAAATTGTCAAGCGATCGGTCAGATTAGCAAATCGAGATGTAGAGAATTTTGCCTCTCCAAATTCCTCGAATTTCTTAGACAATACTTGGAATTTGATGCCCGAAACCAACCACGAATTGAGCAATGTCAATTCCTATACTGTTGGTGGATATCGCAGGTCTTTGCAAAAAATGGAAGGGTTTTTGAATTTCCTGAAACCAGAACTGGTTTTTCAGCAGTTCATGGAAGAACCGGGCGATCAAACCTACGCTAACATGATTTCTAGAACTAGAAAAAATATCGATGTTGCCAAACTTTATTTAGGAGTAAAGCTGATTACAATCGCTATTTTGGAAGCCCTTTCCTACCGTTTGGGACGCGACATTCCGCTTTCAACTATGATGGGAGAATTGCGCGCACCTGGATGCAAAACATCTGTTTTGGAAGATTATTTGCCCAGCCGACAAATCGCCTACCCCTTAGAAAGTCAGTTGCAAAAAGAAGTCTTAAATTTGCTAGCAATAGGACGCAATCAAGAATCTCCCTATGATATTAAAAACTCTCCCGTAGCTACATTTATTATCAAATCTATCGGCTTTGCTGAAACTGACAACTTTTTGAATAAAGCTCAAGAGTTTTTTGCAGGTCATATTTCGTCGGAAGAGTTTCTCTCTTACTGTTCTCCCGATGTCATCGACACCATTTCCTCCGGCGTTATGAAACTCTTTGACAGCAGGAAGACCGTTTTAGGGAAAGTTAAGTTAGCTCACCAAATGGTTTGAAGGAATTCACATTCCGATTCGTTCGGCTCAAACGGTAAATTCTACCAAGATTGCTTGTGGAGCGGGCAAACCTCTCAAGAGTCATCTTGAGACTGCGTTGAAACAGGAATTAAGCACCGAAGCTACCTATGTCCAGTTAAGTCTAGACTTAGGTAGTTTTGGGTAGGTCTTATAGAACGGTTTGAACCCAGACGGACTAATTCGACATCCAACTTCTATGGCTTTGACACTCCCTGTGCTGAAGCAACAGGGATTCTTAAGACCACAATTTGAGTCTCAAAGGTGCTGACAATTCGCCTCTACCGATTCCACTTAGATCGAGTCCAAGCATCACCGCTACTTTTCTACCAATATTTCCACAGCCGTTACAATCTGCATTAATTAACCAACCTTGAGCCGTTCGATACAAACCACGCTTAATTCGTTTGCCACTTGGAAGCCACCCTTCAGGTTTTTCGCCGAACGTAGGTAGCAAATCATGATCAACAAACGAAGCCTTAGAAGAATAAGATTCTTCGGTTTCTACAAACTTTAATCCATACTGCTCACAAAGTTGAGTAATTCTATCCTTCAGTCTGCCAGTAGGGATTTGTACAAACTTTTGATGAGTTTTGCTACCCATGTTGGCAGAATTTTTTTGTCCCTTATTCCAACCAAATACAACCGTTCCTATGCAATTTTTTAAACAGTGGTCAATTACCTTCCTTGCAGCTTTGTTGACGGCATCTCGCATCTGGCGGTTACGTCTTTCGGTCAAATTGGCAAGTCTTTTAGACCAGAATCCGTTAGATTTGCCTTCCATCAAAAATGCAACCCGCTTGTTATACCCCTGGTTGAGCGATTTTAAATGCTTACCGTCAATGATAAAACTTGTGCCAGCATTGCTTACGCAAGTCAGCCAGTTATCTACGCCGTGGTCAATCATTAAGCACTTGGCGGGGTCTACAAGAGCCTGGATGTCAGTCGTTTTATAGACGAATTCCAGGTAAAAGCAGCCATTGCGGGGAAGAATTCGATCCCGGAGGATTAGAATCGCTCTGGCTGTTGGTATTAGTTTCGCCGCTGGTACCTGCTCCAGGAGCGCCCTCATCTTGAGTTGGAGATGGACTAGCTGAACTCTCAGGTGATGCAGTTGGCGGAGTGGAAGCTGGCTGCCTCTGCGAATTCGGAACCGTAGTATTGGTATTATTTGACGGCGAAGATGGAGACGGCGCTGCTTGCTGCTGTGAATTTGGAATTGTAATATTGATATTGGGAGCCGGACTTGCTTGAGGAGCCGAAGTTGCCTTTTGAGCTGGACTTGGTTGAGGAGCAGGCGTAGCCTTTTGAACTGGAGATGGTTGAACCGGAACCGGAACAATCTTTTGAATGATCGTTTTTTCTTTCTCTATAATCCGAGTCGGAGCTGGTGTTGCGGAAGGCTGATTCGCTTTCGGTACAACAATCACAGGAGCAGAAGTAGGAGTAGGAGCCTCCTCACCCCGATTGAAGTAATATACACTGCCCAGAACTAAGCCGGCCATTGAAGCAAGAAGAATCCCTAACAGTAACCCGCGACCAGCATTCTCATTATCGCGGACTTCTTGGGTTCCAAGTTGGCGGTGGTTTTCCGCCATTTCACCCTTTACATAACCTTGGTGATGAGCTGCTTCTTTAGAAGCATTCGCTGTTGTACTCGGAACACTTGTAGTAGTTCGCGTTGTACTGACGTGACCGTTAGTTGCATCTGTGTGAACCTCTTGATGAACTTCACGGCTAGAGCTATTTTCTTCGTTAGGTTTCATAATTATCTTCGTCATTACTATTCAAAAAATCTGGGTTTGTAGGAGATGCTTCTGTTTAAAAACTTCAGCTAAGCTGTTCAGCCTTTAAATCACTTCTTTCAATTCACGTGAAGATTCACGTGTCAGCATTTAGCTTTTTGGTCATACCCAGTTCAAATCCTTAACAGCTTTGTGGTTAGGAGTTTAGAGAACTTTTCGTTTTTCCTTTATCTGTATCGAATCTAACTAGCCAACGCATTAACCAGGCTCTACCCTCAGAGTGATTGTCCGAGTCCCCCACAGGAATAGAATTCGCGGGACTTAAACCGGACATGAGCATTACTAACAACTAAGTTTTTTTACTCTTTTCTTTCAATAATGATGGTCATGTGAGCAACTAATGCACCGATCGCTCCTACTGCTGCAATCACTGGAAACAATGTCGCACCGATGACTCCGCCGACTACTCCCACCGTCAGAGGAACTTCTATCAAAATTCGTCCCTCTTCATTTTTGATAATTATCCGGCGGATACTACCTTCATGAATCAGTTCTTTAACTTTAGCAACCAAATCGTCGCCGTTAATCTTTAACTCCTCGACGCTAACCTTTTCCTGAGTATAAATAGGGGTCTCTAAAGAATTAGATTCTAATTCAACCTCACTAACTTTTGATGCAGAAACTTTTGCACCTACAGGTATGGATTCGAGTTCTCTTTCGCCGACTCTTCCTTCTTCGCGCTCTGTGGGTGTGTCCATTTTTTGCTCTCCTTTTAGGTAAAAGTATTTTTGTATGGAATGCTTTAGCAACATAACACCCAATTTCCGTTGAAGACATCTTTCTTTTGGGTGATATTGCTCCCTCTCTCCCCCTCTCCCTCTTCTCCCCCCCCCTCAAATCCCTACAAACACAGGATTAGAGGCGATTTCACTGTTGAGATTATTCAGACTTAGCGGATGTGCAAGTTGAAATACTGACATTTTGCGGAAAGTGCGATCGGGCCACCGTCTATACACTTAAGCACACCTAGTTCGGCAAGGCGCACATGGAAATGGTCAGTTTCTTCCCTCAAATTAGACTTGAATCAAGCTCTGTTCGATCGCCAAAAAAAACAGCCCCCCCTGAAATTCCCGCCATCAATATTCTAGAGTTTTTAATGAGAATTGCGTAAAAAAATAGCGGGAGGAAAAAAATTCTCGAAACTTTATCAAAATCAAACCAACTTCAGCAAATTAAAGTTACAGTTGGCGAAAAGCCAGGTAAAATAGAAAGTTTCCTTTTTCTTCCCCTTTAATTTCAGTTTCCGATTCTTTACCATGCCCGAGACATTCAAATCTTCCAAAACAATCACTTGGTTTTCGTTGACTATTTTGGTTGACAGTTTGTGCAGGAAGTCTTTGCGGGTGTCAGCAATATGATTGTGTAGTTTGGCAATTCTAATTCGAGTTACATTCCTTCTTCTAGAATCATGAGGCTGACGGGCTAATTTGCGTTGCAGTTTGCGAACTTTCCGGTAAGGCTTTTTGTAGCTAGGACTTTGGGCCTTCTCCCCATTGCTCATTACTGCAAAGGTTTTAATCCCTAAGTCAATTCCGATACTTGGATTCTTGACCTCAGATTGAACTGGTTCGATTTCTACAACAAAACTCAAGAAATAGCGATTGGCCGGGTCCTTGATTACTGTGACAGAGCTAGGTGCTGACGGCAATTCCCTAGACCATATTGGATTGACAATCCCAATCTTGGCTAAGTAGACACCTCCGTTATCCGACCTTGAGAATCCACGACGGGTAAGTCTTGCCGATTGACTGCTAGTTCTTTTTTTGAACTTGGGATACCCAGTTTTACGTCTTTTTCTCTTTCCTTGACAGGAGTCGAAAAAGTTCTTGAAAGCGCTCTCTAAGTCGGCTACGGACTGCTGCAAAGGAACGCATGACACATTGTCTAGCCAAGCTCTTTCTTCAGTCTTCTTAGCTTGGGTAATGACTATTTTCGGAAGCTCTGCTGATTTAGGCTTTTTTTCAGACTGCTTACAGAGCGCAAGTGCATCGTTCCAGACTACCCGAACACAGCCAAACAACCGCAGCTAAACTCTGTTGTTGTTGACTGGTTGGATAAAATCTGTAGCGATACCTTGCTTTCATTATTTTCTGTTTTTTGCTTTTTCTATTATACTAGATATTGCTAATAAAATTAGGGGGAATTAAAGCCGTCCTAGAAGGACGGGGCTTCAGACCCATTTATTTGGTGAAACTTTGGAATACTCAGGGTAAGTTGCTCA
>JAYTZD010000378.1:0-1453 GCA_043742065.1 Oscillatoriales bacterium | reverse complement strand
AACGGTTTCAACTTCAACCAATCGATTATCGACTCACAAGGTCGCGTAATCAACACATGGGCTGATGTGATCAACCGCGCTAACTTGGGTATGGAAGTCATGCACGAGCGCAACGCTCACAACTTCCCACTTGACTTGGCCGCTGGCGAAACAACTCCAGTTGCTTTGGTTGCTCCTTCTATCAACGGTTAATTTTTAACTCTTGATTGACAAAAAGCGCTCCTAGAAATAGGGGCGCTTTTTGTTTGGGCTTTTCCCCAAATCCAAGAAACCGGGTTTATGCGACAATCTCGGAATTTCCACGCCCGATTTAGGAAGAAACCCGGTTTCTGACTCCCACGCGATCGCCCATCTCTACTAATTGTCCTGTGATACCATGTTCGGTAGCATCGCTTTTATAAGTCGCCGTTAATAAATTTGTAATAATTAGAAAAGATAAATTTTTCTGCCACCGCTAGAATCACCAGGTATTCAGCTTCCCATTCCTCCCAAGGCAAACTCATCTTTCAACGAATGAATCTAAACGATATTATAGAAGCAATATTAGAAAATCGGGTGCGAATTACAGACCATGCTGATGAAGAAGCAGAAAATGATCGTCTCTCATTTGATGAAATCTACTTTTCCGTCCTTTATGGTGAAATTATCGAAAATTATCCCAAAGAAAAACCCTATCCCCGATACTTAATCTATGGTGAAAGCTTTAGAGGTGATCCCATTCACAGTGTTTGGTCTTATGTCCCTAGTAATAAACTAGCCATCCTAATTACAGTTTATCGGCCCGATGCGAATCGATGGATTAATTGGATACAAAGGAGAAATTAACAATGCTATCTGTAGAAAAATGCCCTATTTGCGGTGGTGAAATAGTTATCAAAGAAGTCGATAAACTTTTACGGGGCGGCAACCATACTGCTATCTTAAAAGTGTCGGCTGAAGTTTGCCTAAGCTGTGGAGAACGGTTATACTCTGTGGAAACAGTTAGGAAATTTGCCAAAATTAGACAGCAGTTACAGCGGGAAGAAACTCAAGAATTTCAACCGATGGGGCAATCTTTTCGCGTTGGGTTAAGATAGCACCCGGCGGTTGAAACAGGGCAACCACGGGGGGATTGCCCCTACTACACAAACCCGGCGGTTGAAACCGCGTCTACACAAACAAAGTCTGCCTCCGCAGACTAAGAAATATAAATGGGTGGAATGTTACTGAGATTGAATATATTGTTGAAATACAGGATTAATCTGAAACTTCGATCGCCCTCCGACTAACACTTTTTCCACTAAGCCGCGTCGCGCTAAAGATTGTATTGCTTGCCAAAATTCCGATCGGGATAATTCACTGTCAGCAGCTTGTTGTGAAATATCTACAGCTTCATTTTGACTGGCTAACCAGTATAAAACCTTTTTTTCTGAGTCTGATAAACGCGCTAGGTGAGATTCTAAAATCGGTTCTA
>JAYTZD010000377.1:0-3144 GCA_043742065.1 Oscillatoriales bacterium | reverse complement strand
CATTATCGCCAAAAACACCGGCCTCACTCATCAGGTGATATTCTTGGACTGTAAATAGCCGTCTTTGCGTCTGAACAGACATAACTATTCTCCTTTTTTGGCAGTGAATCTAAGCTTATCACTTTATTTTGAGAAATAGTATTACTTCCAAACAAGAAAAAACCGCCCTAAACGGGGCGGTATATCCAGGAAGTCTGTAAATGACACAGGCTAAAATAAGAGAATTTAAGTGTTCAAAATACAGGTTTTTGCGATCGCGCAGGGCAGACATTTTCCACCCTGCAAATCACCTTAGAGTAGAGTGATCGAGGTTGATGCTGGAGTACCAATGGAGCCAGCGCCGAAACCTAAGTTGACACTACCAGCAGTCAAACCAGCAATGTTGTTAATTGTCAGGCTGACGCTAGTTTGTCCGTTAGCAAAATTGACCGTGCCACCGGTAGCGTTGGGGAGTACGCCAGAGCCGTTGATAAAGTAGTCGGTAAGATTCTTGGGTTGGCCGCCACCAGGTGCGACTATCAAAAAGTCGATCGCACCAGCACCAACACCACTCGTCCGATTAATTGTAAACGTTCCAGCGCCAGCATCAGCAACAGGGGCGGGAGCTGAACCGTAGAAGAATCCATTGCTTGGCACACCACTGCTGTCTAGAATTGATAAGACTGCTGCGGAAGGACTAGCGATAGAGCCGCCACTCAGGAACAAGTTCACAGTCTCAGTCAATTCCGGCACAGTATCGTTGATGATTGGCACACCGACTGTTGCGCTAGCTTGACCAGGAGCAAAAACCACTGAGACATTGCTGACAGGGACATAATCAGGGCTAGAACCTGTGGCCGAGCCATCAGCAGTGCTGAACAAAATCGTTGCTCCTTGTGTCAAGTCGCCGGTGCGATTGATGGTGACACTAGCAGTAGTACCTTCGTTGCCACTGTAAGTCGCTGCACTGAATGAAAAAATACTAGGCCCAGTAGTCGCTGGAGTTGGAGTCGGAGCCGGAGTCGGAGTTGGAGTCGGAGTTGGAGTCGGAGTAACATCATTAATCGTCAAGATTGCCGGATTGCTGCCCACAGTACCGCCACTGAGTACCAAGTTGACACTTTCTGGACTTTCAGTAATCGGATCAATCAAAGCGGGGACTGTGAAACTTGCGCTATTTTGGCCTGGAGCAAAGTTCAGGGAACCCGCTGCAACGGTGTAGTCAGGGGCAGTCCCGCTAGAAGTAGCCGAACCGTCAGTAGTGCCGTAGTTAATTGTTGCTGCACCAGTACCACCAGTGCGAGTCACTGTAATCGTAGCCTGACCGCCTTCGTTGACAGTGTAATTACCTTGACTGAATTGGAAGATACTTGCAGGCGTTGGAGTTGTAATCGGAGTCGGAGTCGGAGCCGGGGCACTTCCACCATCAAAAATCGTCACCGTGGCTGGATTGAGAGTGCCTACATTACCGTTGCTCAAAAATACATTTACCGTCTCTGCACCTTCGCTAATCACATCAGCCACAGTCGGGATAGTGAAAGTGGCGCTAGTTTGTCCTGCTGTAAAATTCAGCGTTCCTGTAGTGGCAGTATAATCAGTAGCTGAGCCGGTAGAAAAAGCTGAACCATCAACAGTACCGAAATTAATGCTTCCGGGAGCGGATGTATTGCCACTGCGAATGACTGTGACTGTGGCTGGGCTGCCTTCGGGGGTGGAGTAATTATTTGTGCTGAAACTGAAGACGCTTGCAGGAGTTGTTCCTGGTGTCGGCGTGGGTGCCGGTGTTGGGGTGGGTGCTGGGGTTGGTGTTGGTGTGGGAACGCCGGCTGATTGGAACCAGGCGGGATTAGCGCTGAGTTGGGCGGCGGTTTTGCCTTGGATGTTGACTAAATACTCGCCTGTGCCAGTATCGCGAACTAGGGTATTGCCGATCGCAATCCCATTCGATCCTGTACCATCAATAAACTGCAAATCGCTGAATTGCAAGCCGCCGAACAGTTGGATGACATCGTTACCTGCAACTCGGAAGTCGGTAATGACGTCGGCATCGGGGACTCCGGGGCCGCCTGTGGTGGATGTGGGTTTGCCGTCGCCGACTCGCCCGATCGCAAAAATGTCACTTCCACCACCGCCACTCATGGTATCAGAACCGAGGTCGCCGTAGAGTACGTCGTCGTCGAGGTCGCCCAGAATCAAGTCGTTGCCTTTACCGCCGTACATCGTGTCGTTGCCTTTACCGCCGAATATCGAGTCATTGCCGTCGTTACCGAACACGCTGTCGTTGCCGATGTCGCCTCTAACTAAGTCGTTGCCTTTACCACCGTATACTTGGTCGTCGTCTTTGCCACCAAATACTTGGTCATCACCTTCGTTGCCGTTGACAATATCGTTGCCGGGGCCACCAAATACTAGGTCGTTTCCTGACCCTGAATTGATCGCATCATTGCCATCTAGTCCGCTGATTGTATCGTCGCCTAGCAAGTTGCCTAGGCTAATTACGCGGCCATCTAATAAAATTCCTGGTATGAGATCCGCGCCGAGAGTTCCTGCTATATTTGTCATTTTCTTGATTCCACAGATTAGTTTTTTTGCTTTTGGTAGAAGCACCTGTAGAACTTTCTTGGGGATATATTGTGCTGTTTAATTTAACGGATGAGCGACCCAATATTCCGGTATTTATGTCAGGATTGACTATATTTATCTTTCAAGTCCAATAATTGCCATGAGCAATTTTTTCTTGCTAGTTTGTAGTCTTACTTTTTGCTATTCAGATGTCCTGTTAATAGATAAGAAGGAAAAGGCTGCGGTAATGTTCCCAGTTTTTATGAAGTTGATGCAACATAATTCATCCTTATTTGTACTTGGTAAATTATTGATTAGTTTGAATATTTTTAATATATAAAGCACACCTTTATGCTTCTATTCATTGAAGACTTTTCAGGACGATAATTGAAAAATTATATAGATTTTTTGAAATAGATAAAGTAGGTTGGGTAGCCCTTCGACGGAGTTTATCCTGAGCCCTTCGGCTACGTTCAGGATAAACTGCGTCGAAGGGCTCAGGAACCGCGATAGCGAAACCCAACACCTGAGTTTAAAATCAAGAGTTGGGTTTCGTACCCCGGAATAATATAGCGGAGACGGCAGTGCCGTGTCCCTACAATG
>JAYTZD010000376.1:0-6182 GCA_043742065.1 Oscillatoriales bacterium | reverse complement strand
GTTGCATTTGTCCCGAACCGAACAATTCTCCGACTACTTTCATCCCGTCTAATAGGAAGGTATTGATAATGTGCAGAGGTGCATAGGTTTCTAATGCTTTGGTTAATTGGATATCGAGTCCAATGCGTTCGCCGTCGATGATGTGACGTTTCAGACGTTCTTCTACAGGGAGCTTTGCGTCTTCGGTGCGATCGCGCTTAGTAGTTTTGCCCGCAAACACCGTTGTCAGGTCGCCCAAGGGGTCGTAAATGCAGATATCGCCGTCGAACTCCCGTTCGTCGTAGATCAGTTTACGGCAGATTTCTTGGTGTTTGGGGTCGATTTTGGCGATCGGCAAAATCTTATTGGCGCTGATAATTGCCGAGTCCATCCCGGCTTGCATTGCTTCGTGCAGAAACATGGAATTCAAAACTTGTCGCGCCGCCGGATTCAAGCCGAAGGAGATGTTAGAAACTCCCAAAATTACGTGACAGCCGGGCAATTCTTGGCGGATGCGACGGATGGATTCGATGGTAGCTTTACCGTTTTTTCGGTCTTCTTCAATCCCGGTGGAAATTGGCAATGCTAGGGTGTCAAAAAAGATTTCATGGGCGGGGATGCCGTGGGCGACGGCGGCGTTGTAGGCGCGTTGGGCGATCGCAAATTTCTGATCTGCTGTCCGCGCCATCCCGTCTTCATCAATTGTACCGATAACGATAGCAGCGCCGTATTTTTTCGCCAAATCCAAAACTTGATAAAAACGCGGTTCTCCGTCTTCGTAGTTAGTAGAATTCAGCAAACATTTGCCACCTGCAACTTTTAATCCGGCTTCCATTTTTTCCCATTCGGTGGAATCCAACATTAAAGGGAGAGTGGCATTTGTCACAACACGAGAAACTAATTCTTTCATGTCGCGGACACCATCGCGTCCGACATAATCCACGTTGACATCGAGAATGTGTGCGCCTTCTCGCACTTGTTCCCTAGCCATTGCTACCAAACCATCCCAGTCTTCTTCATTGAGTAAATCGCGGCATTTTTTGGAACCGCTGGCGTTGAGTCTTTCGCCGACAATTAGGAATGAATTTTCTTGTTCGTAGGGTTGGGCGCTGTAGATTGAAGCGGCGGCAGGTTCCCAGGTGATTTCGCGAATTTTGGGCTTCAGAGTTGTGCCAATTTCTGATAGTTCGCGGATGTGATCGTAGCGGGTGCCACAGCAGCCACCGATGACTTGGACGCCCATGTCTTCGACGAAGCGCATCAAGGCCATTTTCAATTCTATGGGCGTGAGTTTGTAGTGCGCGTGGCCGCCGATGTTTTCGGGTAAACCGGCGTTGGGAATGCAGGAAACTACGAAGGGTGAATGTTCGGAAAGGTATTTGATGTGTTCGGCCATGCGATCGGGGCCGGTAGCACAATTTAATCCTAAAATGTCGATCGGGTACGGCTGCAAAATGGCTAGGGCGGCGCTGATGTCGGTACCGACTAACATTGTGCCAGTGGCTTCCATTGTGACTGATACCATTAATGGAATCCGCGCACCTTTTTTCTTGAATACTTCTTCAATCGCATTTAATACTGATTTAATTTGCAGCACATCTTGGCAAGTTTCGACCAGAAATAAGTCAACGCCGCCATCATAAAGTCCTTCTGCTTGTTCGGCAAAAGCGGCGGTGAGTGTGTCGAAATCTATGTGCCCTAATGTGGGTAATTTGGTGCCTGGCCCGATCGAACCTGCGACAAATCTCGGCTTTTCTGGGGTGGAAAATTCGGCGGCGATACCCTTGGCGAGTTCGGCGGCAGTTTTGTTGAGCTCATAGGCTTTGTCTGCTAAATCGTACTCGGCGAGGACGATGGAAGCAGCCCCAAAGGTGTCTGTTTCGATGACGTCGGCCCCTGCTTCGAGGAATCCTCGGTGGACTATGGCGACGGCTTCGGGCTTGGTGTAGACGAGATATTCGTTGCAGCCTTCGTATTCTTTGCCGCCGAAGTCTTCTGCGGTGAGGTTTTGGACTTGTAGGTTGGTTCCCATTGCGCCGTCGAAGACGATGACGGGGCGTGAGGGGTGGTGGAGGCGATCGAGGAATAGGCTTTTCATCGGCGGTAAAAACGTAGGTGCTATATATTTACAATTTGATCTATTGTGCAATATTATCAAGAATCCTGTGAGTGTGGGGGAATGATTAATGACTGAAGGATTTGATGCTGCTGACAATAGTTCGATCGTACCTGTAATTTTAGCGATCGCGCCGAATAATTCTCAAAATTCTGTTATCAGTGAGGCTGCGGGGGGAAAATCGGCGAGTTGCGAGGGATTTTTTCGCTTAACTGTTGAGGATTTTCGGGAAAATGCGATCCGTATAATTAAACAAGTGATGTTTAAAGGCGATCGCATTCTTTTGCAGCAAGCAGGGGAAGATGTAGGGGCCATTGTTCCAGAAGCTGAGTTTCATAAACTGAACTATTTGATGGCGGAGATTAAGCCCTCGCAATTCTTGCCTGATGAAGAAGAATATTATGAAAATGATGGAGCAATCCACTGCATTTACCCACACGAACTTCTAGAAGATCTTGACAACATCTTAGCAGATGTCAATGAATTTGACGAATTATTTGGTTTGCTACCAACAATAGAGATGGGAAAGGATGTTGACATTTTTATTTCGGCAGCTATTCTGATGTCTGTAGATAGATTTTGGGTGCCAGATTATGTCATGGCTGAACGACAGGCAATCATTCGAGTTAACAGTTAACTGTTAACCGTTAACTGTTAACCGTCAAGATCATTCCGGTTTAACCGGAATTGATATGCGATCGATGGGCAAAGTCTAGGGACGATTAACAAGCTGCAAATTTCGCAGCGTCCTTTCTCGATCATTCGCAATTTTTATAGCCGTTTCCCAAGTAAAAGTAAAAGAATGAAAAGAATCAGAATCAATTCTATCTTCATCCAAATCCACAATCACCTGCTTAAAAATATCAAATAACTCTTCTTGTAATTGTTCTATTATCTCAAAAGTTTCTGCCTGACGAATTTTCTGAATCAAATCTAGAATAGCCAAATTAAACTTATCAGCTTGATTCTTTTGTTTTTGCACAAAGCGCGATCGCAACTGCCAAAGCCAAGAAACCGAAAGAGTAAAAAGCGACAAAAACAAGCCAATCAGATCCGAATTTGCAGCTAAAAAATCTGGCTTTTCGCGATCGTAATAAGCCTGAGCGCCTTCATGTATCGGCAAAGCCAAACCGCCGCTCCCCCCAGGCTGACTAATCATGGCTGCCAAAGAATTAGCGGTTACTAAATTGCGTCGGTGCTCGAATAAAATCCGCGTAAGTTCCTTAACTATTAATGGATCGACATCCTCGCGCGCTAACAGAGTAGCCTGCACCCCTACACTAGGTAAATCGGTATCTGGTACTGCCGGATCTGCCTTGTAAGTACCTTTAGGAATCAAGTCAGCTTCGAGGTAAGGTAACTTAATTTTCATTGCCGCCCCCTGCTCGATTGGCACTAGATTTGCTCGCGTATTTTTCAGTAAATCGCTAACAAAATCGCTCCCCGGAGGTATCACGCGAAAAATAGCATCAACCTCACCATTAATCAGCAAATTACTAGCCTCATCCCAAGAACCGCTAGTAGACTTAAAATCACTTTCTTTCAAGCCATAATGTTTGCTCACGAACCAAAAAGAACTGTAAGAACCGCTCCCTTTAGCCATCAGCGCAATATGTTTCCCTTTCAAATCAGAAACACTTTTAATTCCCGATTGTTCCGAAACAATTAAATGAAAAACCTCTTTAAACAAAGAAGCAATTACTCGCGCTTCCGGCACTGCGGCTGTATCATTCTGAACAATAGCTAGCTGAGCCTTATTTTCCTGAAGCTGGTTCATGTTTTCCTCAGCACCTTGAGTCTCAACAACTTGAATCCGCAGGCGTGAATTTTCTTGAGCAACTATCTTAGCAATTGCCTGTCCGAAAGGATAATAGTTGCCCGTCTTCGTTCCAGTCGCCAGGGTTAATGTATAGACTCGCTGTCTCTGTTGGTGCAGATTCCAGCCAAAAGATCCAATTAGAACAAAACTTAATAGAGCAACGGGGAATAGAAATTTATTTTGCATTGATGTTGATACTCGATCGAGAATATTGACAAAATCAGCAGTATTGTAGATAAAAATGAGAATAAGATTCACAAGCTTGGACATGGATGAGACTGGGCGAATGCGAGTCAATTCCCGATGCCCGATGCCCAATGCCCGATGCCCGATGCCCCCATTCCCCATATTCATTGCCCCATGTTAGTATCCCTGAGAATTGAAAACTTTGCTCTAATTGACCGTCTCAACCTAGAATTTGGGTCTGGTTTGAACGTATTTACTGGGGAAACTGGTGCTGGGAAATCGATTATCCTAGATGCGATTGATGCTGTTTTGGGTGGTAAAGTCGATCGCCGGGTGATTCGTACAGGGGCAGTGCGGGCAATATTGGAAGCTACTTTTGAATTAGACAAAGCTGCAATATTGTGGCTGGCTGAGCAAGAAATTGAACCGATAGATGGCAATTTCGCTATTTGTAGCCGGGAAATTACGGCATCTAGCGGTACTCTGCGGACTCGATCGCGTTTGAACGGAATTTTGGTCAACCGCCCCTTAATGGAGCAACTGCGCGATCGACTGGTGGAAATTACTGCTCAAGGCCAAACCGTCCAACTCGGACAAGAAGCCCTCCAACGAGAATGGCTGGATCTCTACGGTGGTAAAACTATCACGGAAGCGCGATCGAATGTTACCGTAGCATGGCTGGTGAGCAGCCATGCCAAAACAGCTCTCAACCGCAGGCGTCAGTCAGAACAACAGCGCCTCCAAAGACTCGATTTGCTAGAATATCAAGTCCGAGAACTTAGCGAAGCCCACATCGAAGACGCAGCCGAATTGGAAAACCTAGAACAAGAATCAATCAGGCTCAATCACGTTGTCGAGTTGCAGCAACAAAGTTACCAAGTGCATCAAGCTCTTTATCAAAATGACACTGATGCCGCCTCCGCTGCCGATTTGTTGAGCAAAGCCGAGGCAACTTTAAACGATATGGCTGTCTACGATGTCCAGTTGCAATCAATCCTAGAAATGGTTAGTGATGCCCTAGCTCAAGCCACAGAAGCTAGTCGCCAAATTAGCAGCTACGGTGAACAATTAGAAGCAGATCCGCAAAGACTCGAAGAAGTAGAAGAGCGCATTCAGGAACTTAAACAAATCTGTCGCAAATATGGCCCGCTGAAAGAGGCGATCGCCTATTATCAAAGCATTCAAAATGAACTAAACGAACTTTTAGCAGGAGGTGAGTCAATGGAGGCTCTAGAGCTGGCATATCAAGGCTCTATGGAGCAATTAAGGGATGCTTGTAGTCAGCTCACAAATCTGCGACGAGCCACGGCTCTTAAACTCGAAGCCGATTTAGTAGCAGAACTCAAGCCTTTAGCAATGGAAAAAGTACAATTTCAGGTGGAAATCAGAGCAGCTACTCCCACCGCGACTGGTGCCGATCGCATTGCCTTTTGTTTTAGTCCCAATCCGGGGGAACCTCTGCAACCCCTCGGTGCGATCGCCTCTGGTGGCGAAATGAGCCGCTTTTTGCTCGCCATCAAAGCCTGTTTTTCCCAAATAGAAGGTGCTAGTACCCTGATCTTTGATGAAATCGATGCCGGAGTGTCTGGGAGAGTGGCTGGGGCGATCGCCAAAAAACTCCATCAACTCTCCGAAAAACACCAAGTCCTCTGTGTTACCCACCAACCTTTGATTGCCGCAATGGCGGATTGTCACTTTCGCGTCAACAAACAGACGATCGCCTCTGAAGCAGACACAGATGAAGACACAGGCAACTCGGAATCATCAGAACGTACTGTAGTGAGAGTTGTGGCGCTCAACAGCCAGCAGCGACGAGAGGAACTGGCTCAACTTGCTAGCGGGCGATCGGAAACAGAAGCGATCGCTTTTGCCGAATCCTTGCTAACTCAAGCCGCCTCTCTGCGCCAAATTCAGTCCCAAAAAACTTGAACTCACCAGAATTACTGTGTTTAATAGAAGTACAATTCCTTCTATCTGTTAAAATTTAGCTAATAAGCGAAAGCCCCGCACTCTATCCGTTTACAAGGATGAGTGACGGGATGTAAGCGTGTCCTCTTCTGGGGTTCGATGCCCCGCCGATGG
>JAYTZD010000375.1:0-12694 GCA_043742065.1 Oscillatoriales bacterium | reverse complement strand
GGCTGGATGCTAAGGCGACGGTGGATCGTTTGCGGGCGATGGGATTGCGGGTGATCATGTTGACTGGGGACACGGCTGGGGCGGCTGATGCGATCGCCCACCAATTAGACTTGATACCAACGGATGTTTTGGCCCAAGTGCGGCCATTCGAGAAGGCAAGGGCGATCGCACTTTTGCAAGCAGAAGGCCGAAAAGTGGCGATGGTGGGGGATGGAATTAATGATGCCCCGGCTTTAGCTCAAGCAGATGTGGGTATCGGACTCCACGGTGGGACTGATGTTGCGGTGGAAACTGCTCAGATTGTGCTGATGCGAAATGCTTTGATGGATGTTGTGGAGGCGATCGAGCTTAGTCGCGCTACTTTTAACAAGATTCGCCAAAATCTATTCTGGGCTTTTGGTTATAATACTCTGGGAATTCCGGTAGCTGCTGGCCTATTGCTCCCTGCAACTGGAATTTTACTTAGTCCTGCCGCTGCTGGTGCATTTATGGCCTTTAGTTCTGTTAGCGTCGTTACCAATTCTTTGCTACTGCGCCGAAGATTTCGGCCTTGAATTTATCGATTATAGATAGGTAAAAGAAATTAGGACACGGCAGAAATTAGGACACGGCAGAAATTAGGACACGGCAGAAATTAGGACACGGCAATGCCGTGTCCCTACAAATCCGGCGTAGGGAAACGGCACTGCCGTGTCCTCTATATTAATTCCGGCTAATCACTAATGACCAATGACCAATGACCAATGACCAATGACCAATGACCAATGACCAATGACCAATGACTAATGACTAATGACCAATGACTAATGACCAATGACCAATGACTAATGACTAAAGTGCCATGCTTTCTAAAAGCCGCCAGTTACGGTTATTCATGATTGAATGACTGACTAGCTCAAACATTTGACGGCAGTGGTTATTGGTTTTGAGGGGAAGTTCGTCATTTTTAAGCACGAAATTGATGCGAACCTCTGATTCACTGCTCATGTTTTGATCGATCAGGACTTCTGCGACGACCAGCTTAGGTACTGAAACTTGACCAGGAAGTTCGCGAGCCATGACAGAATCTCCTGTATTGTAGATAATATCAAGATTGCAAGACTCTAAAATCTCTATCAAAGACTGACGGAGACGGTCGATGGGAACGGCAACGATAAAAAAACCAGTATAGCGAGCCATAAGAAATTCCAACCGTGAGGCATTGACACTTTATTATCATACCGAATCTACAAGAGATATCCAGACAAATAATCATTTATTTTTTTTAAATTGAAAGGCAAAGCAATGAAAGGTAAACTAATCGTGTTTGAAGGAGTTGAAGGTGCTGGAAAAACTACACAAATGCAGCGATTGATACATTGGATGCAAGCAAAATGCTTTAATATAAAAGGTTCTGTTGCTACTCGTGAGCCTGGGGGTACTGAGCTAGGAAAAGGCTTAAGAAGCTTATTGCTACAAAGTTCGGATGAATCAGTATCAGATCGAGCGGAATTGTTGATGTATGCTGCCGATCGCACTCAGCACGTCGAAACTTTTATTAAACCGAAGTTGGCCCTGGGAACAATGGTTTTTTGCGATCGCTTTACTGATTCTACTATTGCTTATCAGGGCTATGGCCGCGGTCTTGATTTTGGTTTAATTCAGCAATTGAACGAAATTGCGACTGGCGGCTTGCAAAGTGATTTAACTTTTTGGCTGGATATCGATGTGGAAGCGGGTTTAGCGAGGGTAAAGGCTAGGGGAAAGCCCGATCGCATGGAACAAGCAAATTTGGAATTTCACCAGCGGGTACAACAAGGTTTTACGGAGTTAGCCCGACAAAATCCGGATCGCATGGTTCGGATCAATGGCGATCGCCCTGAAGATGAGGTCGCCCACGAAATCCAAACTATTTTCAGTGCTAGGTTAGCAGCTTGGGGATATTCAAACCATTCTGAATCTTAAATTATGGATTATTTCACATCATTAATCGGACAAACTCAAGCAGTAGAATTGCTAACTGAAGCAGTCTCCCAAAACCGAATTGCTCCCGGCTATTTATTTGTGGGTTCTAACGGTATCGGCAAAAGCTTAGCTGCGAGATGTTTTATTGAACTTTTATTCTCGGCAAATCTTACAGAACCACGATTAATTACCTCCGTCCAAAATCGTGTTCGCCTGGGAAATCACCCAGACTTGCTGTGGGTAGAACCAAGTTACATGAACCAAGGCAAACGGCTATCACCAAAGGAAGCTGAGGAAGCTGGTTTGAAGCGGAAATCACCGCCGCAAATTCGATTGGAACAGGTGCGAGAAATTGGTAATTTCCTGAGTAGACCACCATTAGAATCTGCCCGCTCAATCGTCGTTTTGGAACAAGCCGAAACAATGGGTGAAGGTGCGGCGAATGGGTTATTGAAAACTTTGGAAGAACCGGGCAAAGCGGCGCTAATTTTAATTGCTCCAAGTGTGGACTCTTTGCTACCAACTTTGATTTCGCGTTGTCAAAAAATCCAGTTCAATCGACTGAATCCCGCAGCTATGGCAGAGGTATTGCAGCAAGGGGGGTTCGGAGAGATTTTGTCGAATTCCGAGGTGATGGGCATGGCTCAGGGCAGTCCTGGAGAGGCAATTGCGATTTTGCAGCAACTGCAATCGATGCCGGATGAGTTGCTGCAAAAGGTGAAGCAGTTACCTCGAAATTTGCGATCGGCTTTAGAATTGGCTAAGGAAATTGATAAAACTTTGGATACTGAATCTCAGTTATGGTTAATCGATTATTTACAGCACTGTTATTGGCAACAATTTTTAGCAGGGGGAATTAGCCGATCGCCTTTAGAGCCCTTAGAGAAAGCGCGACAATATTTACTCAACTATGTACAGCCCAGATTAGTTTGGGAATGCACATTAATGGGAATCAGTCAATCGATTTTAGATTTTAGATTTTAGATTGGAGAATTGGAGAATTGGAGAATTGGAGAGTAATACAATGGAAAAAGCCACATTTGCCGCCGGTTGTTTCTGGGGAGTTGAGGAGAGGTTTCGCACGGTTCCCGGAGTCGTCTCGACTGCTGCGGGCTATACAGGAGGTCATTGGGCAAATCCCTGCTACCTGGATGTTTGCGCCCGCATCACTGGTCACGCTGAAGCAGTGCTGATCGAGTACGATCGATCGCACATTAGTTACGAAACCTTGCTAGATATCTTCTGGAATTGTCACGATCCTACGCAAATTAATCGCCAAGGGTGCGATCGGGGTGAACAGTACAGATCAGTTATTTTTTATCACAATTCCGAACAGGAAAAAGCCGCCCGCGAGTCCAAACAAAAGTTGCAAATATCTGGTAAATATGACAAAGATATTGCCACCGAAATCAAACCCGCCAGTGAATTTTATATGGCAGAAGATTACCACCAGCAGTATCTTGAAAAGAAGGTTAGGCAACGAATCTTGTAACGGATGTAAATGAGATATTGTACATTCATTATCAAGAATTCGTAGGGGCGGGTTCACCAATATAAGTGACACCGACCGACCAATTTTATAAACCCGCCCTGGCCTCACCCACAAATCAAGAATTGATTTAATTTAATGGTTATTAGCAGAAATTTGTTCGGGGTTATCTGTTGGGTGCGGGCGGGTTTATCAAGATTATTTGTTGGCACCAATAATCATCTGTGAACCCGCCCCTACAGATTTTATTAAATATTTTGTCTATTTATTTGTTAAACTAGAAATTGCACTCTGTCAATAAACCTTAGATTTATGCACAGGTTATTCACTGGCAAACTACGAGTAGAACATTTAACAATACCCATCGCCAATCTTCCAGCAAATCTATCCGGTACTAAATTCGTACAACTGACTGACTTTCACTATGACGGAGTGCGATTGTCAGAATCTTTGCTAGCAGAAGCTATTGCTGCGGCAAATGAAGCTGAAGCAGACTTAATATTTTTAACCGGGGATTTTATTACTCTGGAAATTGCGCCGATTCACGACTTAGTACAACGATTAAAACAGTTGCAAAGCCGAGTGGGAACTTATGCTGTTTTGGGCAATCACGACCACTATTTTCCGGGGGCGAAGATAGAGGTTGCTAATGCTTTAAATAACGCCGGGATTCGGGTTTTATATAACGAAGTAGTCTATCCTTTGGGGCCAGAATTAGCCTTAGTTGGGTTTGCAGATTTTTGGTCTGGGGATTTTCAACCGGAACCTGCAATGACATCAGTCGATCGCACAATTCCCCGCATTATATTGTCTCACAATCCCGATACTGCTGAAAAGCTGCAAAAGTATCGGATTGATTTGCAGTTGTCTGGACACACCCACGGCGGTCAAATAGTGATTCCTGGTATCGGGCCTTTGTATGCTTGGCTAAAAAAAATCAGCCATGCTATTCCTCAAATAGTGCGAAATTTGATTCCTTATCTGTCAATTGGCGATAGAGTAGTTAGTCACTGGGAATGGGCTAGTGGTTTACATCGAGTTGGTAATAATTTGCTATACGTGAATCGCGGTTTGGGAACCTATGCACCCGGAAGGCTATTTTGTCCGCCGGAAGTGACAGTAATTACTTTAATTTGTCAATGAGTAAATTCGGACACGGCAGTGCCGTTTCCCTACCCCAAAATCATCTTTTCAACCCCCTTCTCCAAATCGATAACCTCTGCCATAGACTGTGTAAATTAGCACCGATTCGCGAGGGGCTTCGATTTTGCGACGTAGCAGCCGAATTTGAGCTGCTAACACATTGCTACTGGGTTTTTCGGTTTCACTCCACAAATATTGGTGAATTTGTTCATGGGTCAGCAATTGACCAGGATGACGCATTAAATATTCTAACAACTGACATTCTTTTTCGGATAAGTCAATAGTGCGATCGCCCCGATAAGCCAACTGATTCTCATAATCTAGTTGCAAATCACCAACTTGCAACCTTCCCACAGCCACATCCGCATCAAAAGTAGGGGGTCGTCGCAGCAATGCGCGCACTCTGGCTAGCAATTCTCGCAATTCAAAAGGTTTGACCAAATAGTCGTCTGCACCCGCATCTAGCCCTTCTACGCGGTCATCTAGGGTATCTTTGGCAGTGAGAAATAGGACTGGTGTATTCCGTCCTTGCGATCGCAATTCTTGACAAATTGCCAATCCCGTTTGTTTCGGTAACATCCAATCCAAAATTAGCAAATCGTAATTGCCTTGAATTGCTAAATTACTACCAGTTGCGCCATCAAAAGCCACATCAACCATATAACCTTCGCGGGTTAAAACTCGACTCAAAGGATCAGTCAACTCAACTTCATCATCAACTAAAAGAATTCGCATTCTGATTTTAGATTTTAGATTGGAACAATTTGTGCTATTGTAGTCTAGGAAAAAGTCGTTTCCCTCTCAGCTCTCAAGACTCAGAGTTTCCCACTTACCGAGTATTTTTATGATTACCGTAGCACTTCCCAAAGGTGGACTGTTAGCAGATAGCATTCGGCTGTTTAAATCTGTTGGATTAGACTTCAGTGCTTTTTTGGATTCATCTAACCGCCAACTTCAGATTTATGACCCTACTGGAACTGCCAAAGCTTTGCTAGTCAGAACCCATGATGTGCCGGTTTATGTCGAATATGGTCAAGCTGATTTGGGGATTGCTGGCTATGATGTTTTGCGGGAAAAACAACCGAAAGTTGCCAGTTTAATAGATTTAAAATTTGGTGAATGTCGGCTGTCGGTGGCTGTAAAAAAATCTAGTTCTTATCGCAGAACTGTGGATTTGCCACCTCATGGTAGAGTTGCTTCTAAATTCGTCAACTGTGCGAGGGAATATTTTCACAATTTGAATTTACCAGTGGAGATTGTGCCACTTTACGGTTCTGTGGAATTGGGGCCGATTACGGGAATGTCGGAAGCAATTGTAGATTTGGTTGCGACGGGCAAAACTTTGCAGGAAAATGGTTTAATCGAGATTGATGTTTTGTTTGAAAGTTCGGCTTATTTGATTGGTCATCCTTTGAGTTACCGTTTGAATTCCGGTGGTGTGAATGAGGTGATTGGGAAATTGAGAGAGCAAGTTTTGACTGCGGTTTGATCTCAATTCCGGTTGCACCGCAATGGTAGAGGAGACGGCAATGCCATCTCCCTACAATATTATATTGGGTAGGGACACGGCACTGCCGTCTCCTAATTTCTTTGCGTAATTCCTATCAATGCTTATGACGCTTTTTGGGAAAAGGAATACCTAAACTTTCATGAAAAACAAGTTGAGTTTTATAAGTCAATCGCCGATTAACTTGTTTGATGATTTTTTCCAAAATTCCCTCTCCGGTTTTTTGAATTAAAGTTCTAGACATCGATCGAATAAACTTAGGAAACGAGACTCCCACAGCTAAATCCAGCTTCCACCCAGCAATGGTAATTATAGGCGGCAATTGAGAGCGATCGGCACTCGACCAATTTTTGGCAAACTCCTCAGCAGATACTTCCGCCAAACTCATCGCAGAGCAAAAATTAACTTCATATCCTGGTGGTGTATAATTTGGAACCGGAATTGTTCTAATCAAATAGCAGCCTTCACTATTAGGCGGTAGTAACTCTAAACCAATTCTGGCTTCCACACGGTAGCCAAAAGCACCGAAACGCCCGATTAATAAATCATAGCCATTTTCTCCGAGCGGTTCAGACTTCATCGGCAAAGCACACTGACAAAACCAACTCTTGTGATTGTTCAAATGCTCCGCCACCGTAGCAGCATCAGCATACATCTCCATGCTGTCTTCAAAATGTGTGCTAAACCAAATCAGCTCAACTTCCTCGGCTACATCTGCACCTCCAGTTTCCGGTGGCTGGAAACTCGCATCTGGATACCAAAGTTCATCAGAAGCTTCAACGGTTGGATATTCAACGGAATCCTGCTTCACTGTTCGTTCTCCTGTTGTAGACGCTAATCGATCGGGTGGGGGATGTTGCCAGGAAGGAAACTCCCTACAATTGAGAATGGATACTTGCTGGTAGCAACAAAATTTACCCTTGTTCAGGATAACTCTATTTATGAAAGCATTTGTAGCCGGAGCCACAGGGCAAACAGGCCGCCGAATTGTTACAGAATTGGTAAAGCGCGGAATTCCCGTACGTGCTCTAGTCCGTAATTTGGAGACAGCTAGGCAGATTTTGCCGCCGGAAGCTGAGTTAGTCACTGGGGATGTATTAAATGCGACTTCTCTTAGCGATGCGATCGGTGATAGTACGGTGTTACTGTGTGCGACGGGTGCGGCCCCTGGTTTTGACCCGACATTGCCTTACCGCGTGGATTTTGAGGGAACAAAAAATTTGGTGGATGCAGCTAAGGCTAAGGGTATTGACCATTTTGTGCTTGTCACATCCTTGTGCGTCTCTAACTTTTTTCACCCCCTCAATTTGTTTTGGCTAATCTTGGTTTGGAAGAAGCAAGCTGAGGATTATTTACAAAAAAGTGGTTTAACTTATACTATTGTCCGGCCGGGTGGTCTCAAAAATGAGGATAATTCTCATGCGATCGTCATGGAGTCAGCGGATAAGCTATCAGATGGTAGCATTCCTCGCACTAAGGTAGCTGAAGTTTGTGTGGAAGCACTCTTTGAGTCGGCTTCTCGCAATAAGCTAGTGGAGATTGTGGCGAAGTCGGAAGCCCCGGCAAAAAGTTTCGAGCAGTTGTTTGCTAGTGTGATTTGATTGAATTAAGTCTGCTCTACTCGTTACCAGGCAAAGCCTGGTAACAATTCAAATGTATCCAGAACTAATGTATTGTGGAACAGGCCGGACAGCCTGTTGCAAGCTGAGAAGTGGCAGAGCCTGGGCACCAGTTCAAATGTATCCAGAATTAATGTATTGTGGAACAGGCATCTTGCCTGTTGCAAGCCGCCTCCAATCTAAAATCTAAAATTTAAAATCTAAAATCGATTGATTTTGCATGAAAACTCTCAAGTGGCCAGCTTGGTTTCCCTATCCGATTTCCTGGTTACGGGCATTTGTCCTCGCTCAGAGTTTTGGTTTCGTAGTAAATAAAGGCATTCCTGTTGTCAAGGATGACATCGGCTTTCTGACTTTGCTGCTAACAGCTTGGCTAATTCAGTTGCCTTTATTCTTTGTTGCTCACTTTTTTGCCGCCACAATCTTAAATCCGATACTTACTCTGGTTTTCGGCAAGTTTCGCCAACGCAAGTTCCAGCGCCGAAAAACTGGCATGAAATCGCACTTCCGAGAAGGCTTGAACGCTCTAGTAGTCTTGTTTCTGGCATTTAGTCTGTCGCTGCTGGTGCAAATTGCACTGTTTTATTGGCCAGCGCGTGCGATCGATCCTGGCCAACTATTCACAGGAATCTCTACTCTCACAAAAGTTGCGATCGCAGGTGAATTCGATTTTTGGCTCATCAAATTAGCAGCAGCTTTATCAAGTTTAACCCTATTAGCAGCGCCACTATATCAACACGATTTCCGAGTGCGTCGGATGCGGGCGGCTCAAAAATTGACCGAAATTGTTGAAATGGAAATGACTTTGCTTCAAGCGAAGAAACTCCAGCGTCGAAAATTGAATTTGCTGAGACATTCGGAAATTCAAATCTTCGGATTTTTAATTTTAATTGGTATTTTGATTGGTGGCGCTGTTTTTGTAGCTGTCAATTTGCGGGGAAATCTACAATTTTTACAGCCAGCAAGTGAAGTCAGAAATAAGCCACCTTTGGCGATGAAAGCCGGTGATCCTTACATTCGGGCGCTGATGCGAACTATTTCTGCTAGCGAATCGAATGTTTCTCGACCTTATCATGTTGTTTATGGTGGCAAATATATATTAGATTTGAGTCGCCATCCTGACTGGTGTGTGAAGATTGTGAATGGCCCTAATGAAGGCAAGTGTACTACGGCGGCGGGTAGGTATCAATTTTTGAGTTCGACTTGGAAGGATAAGGCTAAACGCTATCACCCGAAACCTGCTAATTTTATGATGTGGCAAGATTACAGCTTTGAGCCAGAATATCAGGATGCTGTGGTTTATGCTTGGTTGCGCGATCGCAAATTTTGGAAAGCTGACATTTCACAGATGTTGCGAGAGGACAAATTAACTGAGGTTTTGCGGATGTTGTCGGGAACTTGGACGAGTTTGGGATATGGCATTGAAACCAATTCTCTGAGTTCTAGTTTGCCGAGAGTTTACAAAAAAATGATCGAGGAAGAGTTGAAAAATGCGGGTGCTTAGTTTGTTATTTGTTGACTGTTGACTGTTGACTGTTGATGGTTCACAACAAATAATAAATAACAAATAACAAATAAATATGAAAAATTCTCAACCTCACTCTTTAATTCTGTGGCGACAAGTAGGCGGTGTCGCGGTTTTGCAGGGAGCAATTACCCTGACTTGGATGCTTTATCGATTGTATTTACCTCAACTTTTGGCGGGATTTGGTTTTGCCGGATTCGACAGGGGGATCGGAATTTTAGAGGATACTTTGGCAATTGCGATCGAACCTTTTGCTGGCTGGCTTTCTGATAAGCAGCGGCACTGGATGGGAACTCGTTTTCCGCTGATTGTGGTCGCTACTATTGTGTCCTCGGTGCTATTTCTGGCGATTCCAGCTATTTTTATTTTTGGTGATTCAGTCTCGCCTCTGCGCTGGATTTTGCCTGTGGTGATGGTGGCTTGGTCGATCGCAATGGCGATGTTTCGATCGCCCGCAGTGTCGCTGTTGGGCAAATATGCAACTCAAACACAGTTGCCTCAAGCGATGAGTGTATTGGCACTTGTAGGGGGATTGGTTGGCGCAACAAGGCCAGTTGCAGGAGAATTTATTCTGAGTTTGGGGCCAGTTTTTACTTTCGCTATAGGTTCGTTTGTATTGTTGGGTGCGGTGGCTTTTTTGCGATCGGTCAATTCAGATACTATGGTGACGGAATTGCTACCGAATACTGCAATTTCCGAGAAACTTGCGATCGCACCTCTAGCATTAATTCCGCTAACGGGAATGTCTGTTGCTTGGGGAAGTCGGGCGATGGGAGAACGGATTTTGCCCCATGTTTTTCAAACTCAAATCGTCGGTGTTGATCCTAAATTGCTAATGGCAGGATTTACCTTCGCTTTGGCTATTACTTCTTTGTTGGCTGGGGTGATTGCGGTGCGCTTGGGGAACCAAAGGACGCTGTTGGGTGGATTGGTAGCAACGCCGATTTTGCTGTTGGTAATGGTGTTTAGTCAGAGTTTTACGATCGTAGTTCTGACTGTTTTAGCTGTGATTTTTACTAATAGTTTGATTACTATCGGTACGGTTCCTTTTGCTTTATCTCTAGTACCTGGACACAGAGGAGGATTCGGCGTTGGGCTGTATTTTGGTGGTTTTTCCCTGGGGATGACTTTGTATTCTGTGGTATTTGTGGCACCTGTGGCGGTTCCTGCTGCGACAACAGCAATTGTAGGTGCGATCGCCTTTTTGGTTGCCGCTGTTTGTGTCATTATGGGCGATCGGTTAAAACTCACATCTTCCACCACGCTCACAAACCCCTAGGGGAGAGCGATGCCCAATGTCCTATGCCCAATGCCCTATTCCCAATGCCCGATGCCCAGGAGTACCTAATTTTATCAGAAAGGCTATATCCAGTTTATATTGATCCCTGACCATCATGAATAATTATTGCATCGTTTCATATCTATTACTATTTTGAGTCATAATGGGAATATCGAGCAATCGCTAAGAAATTTCACCAGGGCAACCCTAGGAATTAATTGAGGATACTACTATGTTTTGCTTGACATCAGAAGACAGAAATTTAGAGCTAATCGAAGCCGGAAATCGCGGATTGCGAGGTTCTAGAGCATCCGCTGCTAATAAGAATCTTGTCCGAAAACGAGTGTATAAAGATGAAGCCTTGGTGGCTGCAACATTGAGAGGATTACCACAGCTTTTATCATCGCTGGAAAGCTTTCGCGAGTAGTAATCGGCGATTGAAGTGAGCTAAATTACTTCCAAACACCCGAAAATATATTTCTAACTGCGATCGCAATTCGATTCAAGTCTTCTTTCAGCAGTGGTGGCCAAGAAACTCCTCTGCGAAGTCCGGCTTCAAATTGCTGCAAACTCTCTACCGACAGTAAATGGAGTGCTGAGATTAATTGTCGATCGAGCATTGGAGATTCTTGCAAACCCTCAAACAATATTTTTAAAGCTAGTAAAATCGATGTCACCTGTCCGGGGACAGGAGAAAGACCTTTTTGGAGACGCATCAAAAAAGCGTCGGGATTTTTCTTGGTTTCCAGGGCGCTTCCCTGGTCTATCAGAAAACTACGGGCGGTTTTGTAATCCATTTGATTTGCGATCGAGCTTTAATCATTATATCATTGTTTGTTAATGTCAATCCATTTTAGATTGAACAATGGCAAAACGCACAAAAAAGAGCAAAAAATCAAACAAGTACGCCTACCTATGGACACTTAGTCTATGTTTGAGTTTCCTGTTAGTTACAGCCATCCATAAAATTCAGGCTCAGCCAGTATTCCCTCCACCCGCACCCATTACCAACAACGCTAATTTCGGAGCTAACATTCAAAGGACAATGGGCTTGCTAGCTAGCAGCACCCCAACGAATCGCAAACCAGTACGAATCCTATTTTACGGCCAATCTATCACCGAACAACAATGGTCACAAGATGTAGCAAACGACATCAAAAAGCGATTTCCCTATGCAGATTTAACCATTGAAAACCGAGCTATCGGAGGATTTTCCGCCCCATTTTTGATTCGTCCCAGCGAACATGATTTATATCCTTTTTATCCAGACTTAGTAATTTTCCATGTCTACGGAGGAGGCGAAGATTACGAGAAAATCATTGCCAATATCCGCCGCCGCACCACTAGCGAAATACTCATACATTCAGATCACATCGACTGGATGCCAACGGTCAATAATGACGATGCAGAGAGCATCAAAAGATATGAATGGCACAATACTCATTCTACTAAATGGCTACCTGAACTTGCAGCTAAATATGGATGCGAAATCGCCGAAGTTCGCGAACCTTGGAGACGGTATTTGCAAGAAAATAAATTGCAGCCAAAACAGCTATTGACGGACAATGTTCACCTTAATGATTGGGGAAATTTTCTCTTAGCATCCCTGATTAAACCGCACCTGCAATACAATCCAAATTTCCCCAAAAAACCTGAGCAAGATTTAGTCAAAACCTATACAGTTGGTAGTGATGTCCAGTGGAAAGATGGCAAATTGCGGTTAGAATTTGAAGGAAATAGAATAGATGCGATCGCAGATAAAGCCCTGAATACCAGCGCCACCCCTGCTAACATTACCATAGACGGCAAAAAACCCTCCGAATTTCCCGAACTTTATGCCATTACCCGCCCCAGTCCCAGCTTTGGCGTGAGTTGGCCCGGAATCATCCAAGTATCCCATCAGAAACCGCTCATTATTGAAGATTGGAAAGCCGTAATTACTGAGATTAACAGCGACGTAACCAAGTTTAAGTTTGACGTTTTTGGTTCAAAAACAGGTTACGATGGTAGCGGTACAAACGAGCAATTATTTGTTTCAAATTCTGGCCGTGTTGCGATCGAACCGAGAGACTGGTGGCTGAAAAATTCCTACGAATATTCTAAACAGCCAACACCCAAAGGATTTGAGATTAAATGGCAGGTAAAACCAATGTTTGTGGACTCCTATGTGCCGCCACAAATTGCAGAT
>JAYTZD010000374.1:0-1456 GCA_043742065.1 Oscillatoriales bacterium | reverse complement strand
TCAATATGTAGAAACTGTAGCTTGTTGCGATCGGGCTATAGCTATCAAACCAGAGGAATATTGGGCTTGGATGCTACGCGGTACGGCGCTGCTAGGCTTACAAAATTACTCCGAGGCGATCGCGGGTTTTGACCAAGCAATTCTGATCAATGGCGAAAAACACGAAGCTTGGTATCAGCGGGGGCGAGCTCTCGAAGAATTGCAGCAGTGGGAATCTTCAGCAAGTTGTTACAAAAGAGCAACCGAAATTCATCCCAATTTGCCCGCCATGTGGTGTCGCCTAGGCAATGTGCTCTTGCAAGCTCAACGGAATGCCGACGCTGTGGCTGCTTACGAGCGCGCACTCAAACTCGTACCGACTAATTGGGAAGCTTGGTTGAATCGAGGTTTGGCTCTGATGAACACAGAACGTTATCCTGAAGCTGTCACTTCTTACGATCGCGCCATTCAACTACAACCCACAAATTGTCTGGCTTGGTTCAATCGGGGCATTGCATCAGCAAAACTGCACCGATATGTAGATGCAGTCAGGGCTTACGATCGCGTAATTGAGCTACAACCCAACGACTACGAAGCTTGGTTTTACAAAGGCATGGCCCTCAAACACCAGCAGCACTATGCCGCCATCGCTTGTTTTGACAAAGCAATTCAAATTAATCAATTTTATCCTGAAGTCTGGATCGGCCGCGGTCAAACTCTGTCAGAATCAGAAGAGTATGAAAGTGCGATCGCAGCCTTTGACAAAGCAATTCAAATCAATCCGAATTTCCCCGAAGCTTGGCTAGGTAGAGGCATCGCTTTAGCCGGATTGGAACGATACAAAGATGCAATTATTGCTTACAGCAACGCCCTGCAAATTCAAGGTGATTTTCTAGAAGCTTGGAATTTACGAGGTGAAGCTCTCGAACAATTGCAACAGTACGAAGAGGCGATCGCCTGTTATGATAAAGTAATTTCTCTAAGTTCTGAAACACAAATTTCATCAAAAGTTGGATTGCAGCAAGGAGCAGCCCTGGAAAAATTAGAGCGTTACCAAGAAGCTGTCGCAGCATACAACCAAGTCATTCAAATCATGCCCGACAATTTTGAAGCTTGGTTAAAACGCGGCAATGCTCTCGAAAAATTGCAGCAATACGAACCAACTCTTATAGCATACGATCGAGCAATTACTATTTGGCCAGACAACTATGAAGCCTGGATGCACCGGGCAATTTTGCTAGGAAAAATGGAACGCTATGCAGAAGCAGTCATCGCTTGCGATCAAGTAATTCAACTCAAGCCAGATAACTGGGAAGCTTGGTCTCACCGAGGTGATGTTTTGCAAAAATTGCAGCGGAATCAAGATGCTATTAGTTCCTATGGAGTTGCCTTAGAAATCAAACCAGACTATTACGAAGCTCTCATGAGTCGAGAAGAATTGAGACTGAAGGATACGATGCCAGGAAAATGGTAATTA
>JAYTZD010000373.1:0-3148 GCA_043742065.1 Oscillatoriales bacterium | reverse complement strand
ACGGCACAATTGAAATTACTAAATTAGCAAAACCAGGTCAAAACACCATATCTATTTTAGTCGTAGCAGTCTCCGACGAAAAAGACAAAACCGTGATTATGGGCCCCACAGAAATCTACACCACAAAATCCAACCTACAATCACGAGGAATCATCGGCGAAGTCCGAATTTTCAGCCTACCACCAGGCCCGCTAATTAGTGACGTATTCGTCCAAACTTCCACCAGAAAGCAGCAAATTAAATTAGATGTAGAACTCAAAGACATTAAACAAAGCGGTCAAATTCAGCTTGTCGCTCAAATGCTCGACGAAAAGGGCAAAGTCGAACAAAAATTTACAGGCACTGCGGAGGTTCAAGCCAAACCAATTCAAACCGTAAAAGTCCAGTGGGATTGGAAAAAACCTCGCCTTTGGGATGTCGGCCAACCAAACCTTTACACCCTGAAATTAGCAGTAAAAGGAAGTGGCATTAACACACAATACGATCAACCCTTTGGCTTCCGCGAATTTTGGATAGAAGGACGTAAATTTTTCTTAAATGGCACAGAATTTCGTCTGCGACCAATCTTGCATCCCGATAGTTGGGAAAGTGGCACTATCGAAGGTTCTGATAAATTAATTGAAAGCTACAATAAAGCTGGTTTTAATATAGTAGAAACCTGGCCTTGGAATCACGATGAACGAGGGAGGTGGCACTTTCGAGAACTGTTTTCCGAAAGAGCAGACCTCAAAGGCTTTCCAGTTATGGCACCAGCTTTAGATGTTAGTTTGCTCGCTTCAAATCGAAGTTGGAATAACCGCTCACTGAAAGACCGCTGGAAATCGCGAATGACGACAGAAATGCGCCGCTATCGCAATCATCCATCAATATTAATGTGGGCTACAAGTCCTAACTTTTTCGGTAACACCGATGACCAAAATCCCCGTCGTATTGGCAAAAAAGTAGTAGCAGGAACTCTTGATGCGAATCGTTTGCGGGATATTACAACCTTGGCAAATGAATCTTTTGCCAGTATGAGATCCGTTGATCCAACTAGACCTGTGATGGTACACCAAGGCGCGAATTTTGGCGATGTTTATGCGCTGAATTCTTACTTAAATGTAATTCCCTTGCAAGAAAGAGAAGAATGGATTTCTGAGTGGAGTAAGACTGGAGAAATGCCATACATGGTAGTGGAATTTGGGACACCACTACACGCCACGATGATGCGAAACCGAGCGGGATTTCAAAAGGTGATTGTTAGCGAACCTTTGATGACGGAATTTGCGGCAATTTATTTGGGCAAAGAAGCTTATGAACTAGAAACTACGGCCTATAAAAATAAAATCCGCGAGCAATTTGTCAAAGGCCAAGAGTATAAAAGTTGGCATATTAATCAGGAGTTAGATTTTGCGCCAGCTTTTCAAAAGTTGCAGCAGTTATTCAGTACGAATACTTGGCGGAGTTGGCGGACTTTTGGAATGTCTGGAGGGATGATTCCTTGGAATGATGGACATGGTTGGCAAGTCTCGGATGCTGGTAAAACTAAGGTAGATATTGGAGAATTTCAACCGGGAAGACGGGGCGTTTATTTGAAGCAAGTCTCCAAAAAGATGCTATATCATTTGCAGCCAGAAGCTTACACTACTCATCCTAGTGGCGAGGCAATTATGAAGAATAACGGCCCGACTTTGGCTTGGATTGCTGGTGCTAATCCAGCTTTTACTGCAAAAGACCACAGTTTTTCGGCGGGCGGAAAACTGGCGAAGCAGGTAGTCTTAATTAACGATACTAGGGCGAAACAAAATTTTGCATTCACTTGGCGAGTTTTGGCCGGGGGAAAAGAGGTTGGGAAGGGCGAAAAGCAGGGAACTATTGACACGGCAGGTACACTATTTTTCCCAATTGACGTGAAATTGCCAAATGACATTTCAGGTAAGGCTGATGGCGAAATTAGCCTAACTGCGAAAATAGCCGATCGCACTCATGTCGATACTTTTGCCTTCCGGGTTTTTGGCACTCCCACCAAAATCAAGGATACGATCGCAATATTTGACCCAGTTGGCAAAACATCCGCAATGTTAAAACAGCTAGGTCACGAACTTGTACCGTGGAACGGTTCCCAAGTTTCATCATTATTAATTATCGGACGAGAAGCATTTTCTAGCGGACAAAATCTGCCGGGAAATTTAGAGACTTTTGTGCGAAATGGTGGCAAAGCAATTGTGTTTACCCAGCAGCGAGAATGGCTGCGAAATAAGGGTTTGCGAGTTGCGGAACATATTAGTCGTCGCGTCTATCCAATTGATATTAACCACCCGGTAGTTAGCAGTTTAGATGAAACAGATTTGCGAGATTGGACTGGGGAAAGCACATTGCTTGAAGCTTACCCAGATACAATTCAAAAACCGTCAAAATTGAGTCCAGCAATTACGCCTTGGTATGGCTGGCATTGGGGAAATCGTGGCGGTGTCAGCAGCGCTTCTATTGAGAAGCCACACCGTAGTTCTTGGCGACCAATTTTGGAGTCTGAGTTTGATTTGGCTTATTCGCCACTGATGGAATTGGACTATGGAAAAGGGCGGTTGATTTTAAATGAGTTGGATTTGGAAGACCATTTTGCTGTGGATCCTGGGGCAACGCAATTAGTTCAAAAACTTGTGAGTTATGGGATGGATTCTATGGTTTCTGGAAAAGCCCAACAGGTAGTTTTAATTGGGGGAGATGGGGATGCCAAGAAGTTGGATAATTTGGGGGTAATTTATCAGCGGGCGAATGGGCTTTCCCAGAATGTTGGTTTGGCGATTGTGGGAGCCCAAGCGAATGTGAAAGATGCTGATTTACGCGCTTATTTGAATGGTGGTGGTAAGGCGTTTTTCTTGCCACGTCAAGTGCCTGTTGCTGGTTTGGGCGTGGGTTTGCAGCAATCGAAGAATTTTGGGGGTTCCTTGACGGTTCCGGCTTGGGACGAGGTGAAGGGGGTTAGTGGTTCGGATTTGCGATCGCGCTCTTTTTATGATACTTGGTTAATTAAGTCTGGTGGTGATATTGGTGCTGACGGTTTGTTAAGTCGGGTTGCTGTAGGTGAGGGTGTGGCGATTTTTTCTCAGCTTGATGCGGATAGTTTGAATGCTGATGATAAGACTTATTTACGCTTTACTCGCTGGCG
>JAYTZD010000372.1:0-3150 GCA_043742065.1 Oscillatoriales bacterium | reverse complement strand
GCCGTGTCCCTACAATGTTATTTTGGGTAGGGACACGGCACTGCCGTCTCCTAATTTCTATCAACTGATAACTATCAATTGACAACTGTCAACTGACAACTATCAACCGTCAACTGTCAACTAACTAACTCCTAAAATTCGCGACAGACTTTTGCAATTTGCTAACAGAACCAGACAAATCATCCAAAGATGCCTTGACATCCGAACCTTTTTGGGCTGTTGTATTCGCAATCTCATTTACTTGCTGCATACTACTAGAAATCTCCTCCGCTGAAATAGTTTGCTTCGCCGATGCGCGGGTAATATTCTGCACCAAAGCATTCATTTCTCGGCTAACTTCGATGATGGCATTCAGGTGAGTTTTAGCTTCACTGGCGAGTTTAGTACCTTCCACTACTTCCAGTGTCCCTGATTCCATTGCCTTCATCACACGGCTGATTTCTTCTTGAATTGTACCGACAATTTCCGAGATTTCCTCAGTAGCGCCGGCGGATCTTTCTGCTAATTTTCGTACTTCTTCGGCAACAACCGCAAAGCCTAAACCTTGTTCGCCGGCGCGGGCTGCTTCAATGGTAGCATTCAGGGCTAACAAGTTAGTTTGGGAAGCAAGTTGCGAAATCGATGTCACAATTTTGCCGATTTGTTGCGAAGATTCGCCCAAACGTTTCATCATTTTGGAGGTTGAGGCGATCGTCAATCGGAGTTCGTTAATACCTTCGACAGCGCGATCGACCGCCATACCGCCAGCCTCAGCGGTGTGAGAAGACTGCTGGGCAACTGTTTCAGCACGCACCGAGACATCTCGCACGTCGCGGATTGAGTTGACGATGCGATCGATTTCTTGCATGATTGCAGATATTTTGACTGCTTGAACTTCGGCTTGTTCGGTAAGTTGGCTGGTATTTGTAATTGACTCGTCCGTGGCAAATGTTACAAGTTCTGCTAAAGTTTGAATTCCTGTTACTACCTTTCGGAGGGAACCAATCAGGAAGTTAAATGAGTCGGCGACAGCACCTAAAACATCATTAGTGACTTCAGCTTTGACAGTCAAATCTCCCTGGGCAGCACCTTTAATTTCTCCCAATAGCTTGAGGACTTGCTGTGTCATCGAATCAGCTTCATTTTTGCGTTCTGCTGCTAATTGTTCGAGTCCTTCTTCGGCTTCTTTGCGTTCGGTGATGTCAAAGCGAATGGCGATATATTTAATGATTGTGCCACTGGTGTCAAAGATCGGGGCAATGGTTGAATCTACCCAATAAAAAGAGCCGTCTCTGCGACGATTTTTAATTTCGCCCTTCCACACTAAACCGCGAGTAATTGTTAGCCACATTTCTTGAAAAAACGATTTAGGATGATAGCCGGAATTGACGATGCGGTGGTCTCGGTCGATTAGTTCTCCCATGCTGTAACCAGATACTTTAGTAAATCTTTCGTTGACGTAGGTAATCATTCCTTTGAGGTCTGTTTCGCTGACAATTGCAGCTTCATCGAGGGCATTTTGCCGCGTTTTGAGTTCTTGCAGTAAGCCTTCTTGTGCCGAGGCTAATTGCTGCATTCGTTGCTGGGATGCTCTTTCTTCGGTGATGTTTCGGCAGACAACTACGCCGCCTTTGATTGCCCCGATTTCGTCTTTAAGTGGTCTGCCGCTAATTTTTACCCACAAGCCATCCGGTGCACCTGCGTGCCTGGTGAAAATTTCTACATCGTCAACTGATTCTCCTCGAATTGTGCGCGTTAAGGGGATATCGGCTGGAGGATAGAGAGTGACTGTATCGGGCAAGAATAGACCATATTTTGCCGACCACTCGTTGGGAAGACTATCTGTCGCACCCATGCCAAAGATATCTGCGGCTGCGGGATTGAAGAGGAGAAAATTGCCGTTTTCGTCCGCAGCAACTACGCCATCGCTAATGCTGTTAATTAGTAGTTGTAAGAGATTGGTTTGTTGCCTAAATTCGGATTCGGAATGGGCTAATTGTGATGTTGTTTCTTCTAATTTAGTAATTGCTTGTTTGCGATCGGTAATTTCTACTGCTACTCCGCCAACGCCGATCGGCTTACCATCTTCCCCTGACAAAGGAAAGTAAGAGGCTAGCCAATACCGCAATAGGACCGGTTGACTGAGGGTTGCGCCCGAAACTTCTATGTTTAAAAAGGGTTGATTGGTGGCAAGAATCTGTTCCAACATCGGCTGTAGGGTATCGACCATTTCTGGTACAACTTCCCTCACCGTTTTGCCGAGGTGTTCGGCAACTGATGGCCCAGTGGTTTCGGCTAATTGCTCGTTGACTTGCACGAACCGCAATTGATCGTCAAAGATAAACATTGAGGCTGGGGCGGCTGCGAAAAAGGCGTCAAAGCGGGCTTGACGCAAGGCCAGTTCTCGTTCTAGATTTTTGCGATCGGTCACTTCTAAGACAAAAGCTCCAATCCCGATCGGCTTGCCATCTTCTCCCGGTAGCGGAAAGTAAGACGATAGCCAATCCCGCATCACATCTGGCTGTGCGGTAGTTGGATGACGCATTTCGATGTTTAAAACCGCTTGGTTGTTACTGAAAACCTGCTCGTACACCGGCCCGATCATTGTTGCCATTGCCGGTTCAGCTTCCCATACTGTCTTCCCAATGTATGCTGAAACTGGCTGGCCGCCGAGTTCGGAGAGTCTCTGGTTGAACTGTACGAACCGCATTTGGTCGTCGGTGATAAACATTCCCGCTGGTGCCGCCGCAAAAAATGCGTCAAAGCGGGCTTGTCGCACCTTGAGTTCTCGTTCTAGGGATTTGCGATCGCTGATATCACGGCCTTCGGGAATCAGCAGAATAACTTTGCCATCATCGTCTCTGATCGGCTTGAGAGAGAAGTCAACGGTTACGACTGCACCGCCGGCAACTAGCACGTCTGCTTCGTAGCGGATTACTTCGCCGACGGCGGCTAAGCCGATCGCCTCGCGTACTTGTTCCTTGGCTTCTGGGGAAATTTGCCACCAGAGAGTTTCCCAAAACGGGGTACCTACGATATCTTTTAGTCCTACCCCGGCTGCGCTTAGGGCTGTTTGGTTGATTTCCAAAATAGTGCCGTCTGGTTTGAGTAGCCCCATGAATTGAAATGATTGGTCAAAAATGGCTCGGAATAGTCTTTCGCGATCGCGCA
>JAYTZD010000371.1:0-1461 GCA_043742065.1 Oscillatoriales bacterium | reverse complement strand
GCGCGGTGGATGTCACGAAAACGGTATCGCAACCTTGACCTGGTTGGAGTTTGTTGATATTATTGGTAGTCTGATTGTGCAAAAACCGTAGGCGATCGCTATCAGTGATTTGAATGCGTCCCCAGTGAGTGCGATCGCACAAAGCTACACTCTGTTTAGTGGCGGTGATAGCGGCTGGATCATTCCCAAAACTAACTGCGACGGTTTCTCCGGTTGTCAACTCGGCAAAGATAGCATCGGCGGATGTTTGAATATCGTGCAATTCTTGAATCATAAGATTTTGTTGACGGTTAACGGTTAACGGTTGACGGTTGACGGTTGACTGTTGATAGTTGACAGTTAGTTGTCAGTTGACGGTTATCTGCTACTAATAACGAATAACTATGGACAACAAACAACAAACAACAAACAACTGACTAATGACTAATGACTAATGACTAATGACTAATGACTAATGACTAATGACTAATGACTAATGACTAATGACTAATGAGCTAAATTTGCGAATACTTCCTGTATTAATTGTCGAGTTTTAACCTCCAGACGCATCCAATCTACATCGCCAGTATCCTCCTCAATCAAAAGAGTGTCAATTACAACTTCCTGGCTTTGCATATCAGAGTGGGCTGGTTGATAGTTAACAAAACAGACTCGATAGCAAAGTTCCCAAATATCGATCGATCTTTGTTCACCTTGACGCTCTAAAATTAGTTGATAGCCAGGAAAAGGAGTGTGCACTTCTTGGTAATTCCCTGTCCAAACCGACTCTTCTAGTTGTTTGCGGATGTTGTCGAGCACTCGGATTAAGGCGGGCTGCATCAGTAGTTCAGCTTGCTGCCACGCGATCGGGCTAGTTATTTTCGGCTTCATATAGCAGGATGGTAAAAAGGAAAATCAATCAATTAATTTTCCAGCATAGAGTGTCAACTTTTTGACATCCGCTACAAAATGTTGAATTGAGTCGTCATATCGTTTCCGATTGCATCGGAATTATTAGTAGCTGAAATTAGGAAACGGCAATGCCGTGTCCCTACCCAAAATAACATTGTAGGGAAATGGCACTGCCGTCTCCTCTATCCTTGATGGCTAAAAACGGCTGAAACTGTTGATATTCAGTCATCTGATGGGTAATGTAGGATTTGAACCTACGGCATCCTGCGTGTAAAGCAGGCGCTCTACCACTGAGCTAATCACCCATTTGCGCTTACAAGGACTTATGATATCACAGTGTCTCAAAAAAATCAACTAAAAAAATCATAAACTTGAAATGCCCTCTGGCCGTACTCACGATCGCATTACCCTGTGGACTTTGCCCTTTGTCGCAGCCCTCACTTTTGTTCAGACTCAAAGCAGCAATCTGACTTTGCTGGTGTCTGGTAGCTTTTTATTCGGCGGGCTGATGTTTGGCCCCGACTTGGATATCTACTCTTGTCAGTATCAACGCTGGGGATGGTTCAAACT
>JAYTZD010000370.1:0-6235 GCA_043742065.1 Oscillatoriales bacterium | reverse complement strand
AAATGCCCGCCGTATCAATTCCCGCCGCCTCAAAAATACCGCACAAAGCCTTTCCTTGGTCATCTTTTCCCACCAAACCAGCAACTTTTACCTTGCCTCCCATTTTGGCTAAATTATAGACAGCATTTGCGCCACCTCCCGGTACTTGCCGAGTATTTTCGTAGCGCAAAATCAACACAGGTGCTTCGCGGGAAATTCGCTCTACTTGTCCGGTAACAAACTCGTCCAAGGTCAAATCTCCGATCGCCAATACCTGTGCTTGATTGAAGCAGTCTAATCTTTTCAACAATTGCTCAGTTGAGGCACGTAGTTGAGGCAAAAAATCGGAATAGTCGTTAGTCATGAACAAAAAATGAGACTGAGGAGTTGATAATTGAGTACGGGAGAGTCGGCAAATAATATTTTCCTCCCTGTTTTTATTTTTAACTTTTAATTAATGTTCTCACCTAAGTGAAAACCAGTTGCAAATCGATCGCTTCAACTACATACCACAAGATTGTGGAACAAAGAAAACACCTTTAGACGTAATATCAAGTTTCAAGGTGTAACTTTTAGCTTCCGCCTTCAGAAAGCAGAATTATTTCGCCGCTTTCATTTGTTTGATGATCGTAATCACCTGAGTCATTTGTTTCTTGAGTGCATCAATTTCCGCCTGCATTTTAGCCATTTTCTGGGTCATCGCCAGAAGTTCGGCGGTGCCACCAGATCCAGATCCGGGTACAGCAGCGGTAGCAGGGGCTTCTGGTACTGGTTTCTTTTTAGCCAATACCATCGCTGATTTAATCGCCTCAGTGAGTTGTTTTTTCTCAAAGGGTTTGGCGATAAACGCAAAAAAATGCTTCTCAAAGGGTTTAGGAATTTTCTCCATCACCTCTTCTTCCCGCCCAGACATGATCACTAAGGGTATCTTGGAAAGTTCGGGATGGGCTTGAACTTTTTGATACACTTCCCAACCACTGACCTTGGGCAGTAGAAAATCTAACATAATTAGACTGGGACGGGCTTGACGAATCAGTTTTAATCCTTCTTCCCCGTCTTTTGCTTCTAGAACTTCAAAGTTACCTTGGGGTAACATCTCTCGGACTCGGACGCGGATGACTTTACTGTCATCGATGACTAAGATTTTTTGACCAGCCACGACGGACTCCTTCGGTAATGAATGATTGATACTTCCCAGTCCTTTTATAGACGGGAATTCTCGACACGGATATCAAAAGATTGATTCTTGAGAAAGATGTCAGCGACTGAAGTTGCAGTCGCGTTCCTCCCCGACATTGAAAGGCGGGGCTTCCCGCTCGTCTTTCGGTGATGATTTGCAATCTTTAGTATATATCTAACAGAATTTTACCCAGAATCTTTTATGAACTACCACAGATCAACTGCTAGGAAGTCTGTTTAGCTAACTTTAGTTTTTACTACAACTGGGGACGATTTTAATTTTTTGGGGTATGATTGCCAAAAGTTCAGAGACTTTCATTTCGGATACGATCGAAAGAATGAACCCGATCGCACTTAATTGTATGCCACTCCAAACCCCTCAAACTCCCGCAGCCAAATCAATTATCTCCCAAATGCGAGCAGAAATTGAGCAGATGCCAGAGTGGTTGCGCCGCCCCATCGGCAAAGCTAGCGAACTCTCCGAAGTCCAAAAAATCATTAAACAGCGGCAAATTCACACAATTTGCGAGGAAGGCAGATGTCCCAACCGCGCCGAATGTTATGCCCAAAAAACCGCAACTTTTTTGTTAATGGGGCCGACTTGCACCCGCGCCTGTGCATTTTGTCAAGTAGATAAAGGTCATTCTCCCATGCCCCTCGACCCCGAAGAACCGCAAAAAGTAGCGGAAGCAGTCAATCTGCTGGGTTTGCGCTATGCGGTTCTGACTTCGGTAGCCAGGGACGATTTACCCGATGGTGGCGCTGGCTGGTTTGCAATCACGATCGCCCAAATCCGCCTGCTCAACCCCCATACTCAAATTGAGGTACTAACACCAGATTTTTGGGGCGGTGTCGTCTCCGCAGCCCAAACAGGTAGGGGCGGTGGACGGTGCGGGCCCGCCCTAGCCCTAGATGAATTACAACGATCGCGAATCCAGACAGTCGTAGCAGCTAAACCAGCTTGTTACAACCACAATATTGAGACAGTAAGCAGGTTGCAAGGGGTTGTGCGGAGGGGGGCTAAGTACGATCGCTCGATCGACGTTCTCCGCATTGTCAAGCAATTTGACCCCAGCATTCCCACAAAATCCGGTTTGATGTTGGGGCACGGAGAAACCGCAACTGAAATAGTCGAAGCGATGGCCGATTTGCGGGATGCGAAGTGCGATCGACTCACCCTCGGTCAATACATGAGACCATCTCTAGAACACCTCCCCGTGCGAAAATACTGGACTCCCGCTGAATTTGACCATTTGGGGGGAATAGCCAGGGAGATGGGTTTTCAGCAAGTGCGATCGGGCCCTCTCGTCCGCAGTTCCTACCACGCCGGAGAGAGCGATTGAAACTAATCTCAATCGGTATAGATTCAAAGTTACAAAAAGTAACCCTAGAGAATGCCAATGTGCGACGCTCTCTGCTATTTGTGGTAAATACGGTCACATATTTATTAGGAGTTTGACTTATGGCAGAGATAGCGAAGAATCAATTAAAATCCGAATCCGTCATGAAAACGGGCAAGCCACCTTACACCTTTCGGATGGCCTGGTTTCTGGTACTATTAGGTATCAACTTTCTAGTCGCAGCCTACTATTTCCATATCATCCAATAGTTCTGCAACCTGAATTTTAGTATTCCTCTGCTGTTCCCGAAATTCAAACAAACCCGCCTCCACTAATGTCAATAATTATGTAGGGGCGGGTTCAATAACAATATCTAACAAGTACCAACAATCTCAATAAACCCGCCTCCACCCAACTCAAGCATCTTCTCCCCAAACCTTGAGTTGCAAATAAACCAATCCCAAAGCCACAGCCATCAACAAAGTCGCCGCCGCCGCTGCATAACCAAAATCAAATTGTGAAAAAGCCTGATCGTAAATATAATAAACTAACAGATTAGTAGAATTCAAAGGGCCGCCACCAGTGATCACATAAACTTGCTCAAAACTCCGCAGCGTAAAAATAGCAGTTGTAACAGTCGCAAACACCAAAGTCGGCCGCAAACCCGGTAAAGTAATATACCAAAATTGTTGCCAAGCATCAGCCCCATCCAATTCGGCTGCTTCGTAGCGATTGACCGGAATTGCCTGCAATCCTGCCAAAAATACTACCATATTAAAGCCTAATTGTTTCCAAATACTCAGCAGAATTATGACTGGCATTGCCCAAACTGTGCTGCTGAGCCAAGGTATCGGATTAAAGCCGATCGCCATTAATAACCCATTCACCGGGCCCTCAGCTTGAAACAGCCACCGCCAACCCAACCCAACCGCCACCAGCGACGTAATCGAAGGCACAAAATAGGCGGTACGCAGCATCCCTCGCCAAGCAAACGAGCGATTCAGCAAAACTGCTAAGCCCAAAGGAATAACGATACTGGGAATGACTGTAAAAGTAGTAAAATAGATCGTATTTCGGATAACTTGCCAGAAATCCGGGTTGGCAACCAAACGCCAATAATTTTTCAGCCCGATGAAATGTATTCCCGATCGCGTAAAACTGCCAGTGGTAAAGCTGAGGTAGAATAAATAGGCGATCGGGTAAATCAAAAAAGTACCCAAAAACAACAAAGCTGGGGCCAAAAAAGTCCAAGCTGCGATCGACTCATTGTCCAACCAGTTAAAACGCCCAGATTTAATCGGAACCATTGGCTTGTAAAATTTATCTTTTAGTCTTAAAGTTTACCATAATACAGCTCAATGTCAAAATGCAGCCTCTAGATATACTATCAAATTTACCGACTATAGAAACTGAGAGACTCCTGCTCAGAAAAATCACTTTAAACGATGCCAGTGATCTGTTTGAGTATGCTTCTGACCCCCAAGTATCAAAATACACAACATGGTCAACTCATACCTCCATCGAAGACAGTAAAAATTTCCTCAAATCTCTAAATAAAATGTATAAAAAGCGAGAACTTGTAGATTGGGGAATCGTTCACAAAGCAGAAAAAAAATTCATCGGAACTTGCGGATATGTGGGATGGAGTATGATAAATAGTCGTGCTGAAATTGGATACGCGCTTGGGAGCAAATATTGGAATCAAGGATACACCAGTGAGGCTGTCAATGCAATTGTAGAATTCGGATTTCGGGAAATGATGTTGAATAGAATTGAGGCAAAATGTGAAGTCAACAATATTGCTTCAGCCCGCGTGATGGAAAAAGTGGGGATGCAATTGGAAGGGATATTACGACAGCAGCTATTTGTCAAAGATGGATATTGGGATCTCAAAATTTATTCCATTCTCAGGGATGATTTTTTTGCCGATCGACCAGATTAGCAATCATTCCGATGCAATCGTAAACGATATTAATTACTCCTTGATGTAACTCTAAAAAATATGATAACAGCAAATACCAATTCTATAGATTGTTTAATTGTTCCCGAAATTCCTCACGCTGAAATCGAAAAAAATACTGATATTAGTGAACCATTAAAACTAGGAATTCTCGCATCAGGAAGTGGCAGCAACTTTGAAGTAATTGCCCAAGCCATCCAAAACCAACAGCTCAACGCTCAAGTCCAAGTATTGATTTATAACAACCCCGGAGCCAAAGCCGCAGCGCGAGCCGAAAAATACGGCATTCCCTCAATTTTGCTCAATCACCGTGACCACAAAAAACGCGAAGAATTAGATGCACAAATTGTCAAAACCTTCCAAGAATATGATGTCAAATGGGTGGTGATGGCAGGCTGGATGCGAATAGTTACCCAAGTTTTGCTCGATGCTTTTCCAGACCAAGTTATTAACATTCATCCCAGTTTACTACCTAGTTTTCCAGGAATTCGATCCGTTGAACAAGCCCTTGCAGCCAAAGTAAAAATCACTGGATGTACAGTGCATATCGCCCATTTAGAAGTTGACAGCGGCCCAATTTTAATGCAAGCAGCAGTACCTATATTGCCCGACGATACCCCAGAAACCCTGCACGCTCGAATTCAGGTGCAAGAGCATAAAATCATGGTAGGCGCGATCGCACTTATTGCCCATCGCTCTCCGTGGTAACTATCACCGAAAGACGAGCGGGAAGCCCCTGGCTTTAGACATGGGGAGGAACGTGGCTGCGACTCCTGAAGTCGCCTACATTTTTATGCCTAATTAATCATTTGATAGCAGATGACAGGGTATAATACAAGAAGGAGGAGTCAAAATGTTTGGATGCCAACAAAATCTAATTAATCCTAATAAAGACCTTAAAGCAATTTTAGAATTTCTTTGCAGTGAGTCATCAAAACTGACTAATTGTGGAATCTACTACGCTCGTCAAATGTATTTCAAAACAGGCAAAATACCCAGCAGAGCAGATTTGCATAAAGTATTAGGTACTGAAAATCGCAATTTGCACTACAAAGCATTTTATTCGGATACTGCACAGCAGATTTTAACTACTGTTGCCGAGTCTTTCAAGTCCTACATTGGACTATTAAAAGGTATTAGGTCAGGGACAGTAACTCAAAGACCTAGACTACCTAATTATCGACAGGGTGGTCTAGCTTTAGTAACGTATACATGGCGCTCCGTGAAGCTGAAAGACGGGAAGAAAGAGATTTCCGCTAGGTACGCAGTTAAAAGCTTGGTTCGGACTGGATGCTTTCTATCTACAAGAGCCTACAAACTTAGACCACAAAGCAATCAGAGAGTATCGAATTCTACCTAGAAACGGCTGCTTTTACTTGGAATTAATCTATAAAACTGAGACTGTTCAAGCAGATGTAGACCCATCTAAAGCCTTGATGATCGACCACGGAATGAACAACTGGCTAACCTGTGTTAGTAATACGGGGACTAGCTTTATTGTTGATGGTTTACATCTGAAGTCGCTCAATCAGGGATACAATAAGCGTGTTGCTTTTTTGATGGAAGGGAAAGCGAATGGTTATTGGTCAAAACGACTTGAGCGATTGACTGAAAATCGCAATCGGACGATGCGAGATGCTGTCAATAAAGCTGCTCGTCAGGTAATTAATCATTGTTTAGTCAACAATCTGGGTACTGTGATATTCGGCTGGAATGTTGGGATGAAAAATGGTCTGAATCTGGGAGCTAAAACTAACCAAAGGTTTGTACAAATTCC
>JAYTZD010000369.1:0-12740 GCA_043742065.1 Oscillatoriales bacterium | reverse complement strand
TCCCTACCCAAACATTGTAGGGACACGGCACTGCCGTCTCCTCATTTTGGCTATACAGACTGACTACTGACTAATGACTAATGACTGTTCAGCCAGGTCAACTTTTGCCTTTAATTGAACTGTAAAAGTAGAGCCAACATCGACCTCGCTATCCAGGCTGATATCACCTCCCATCATCTGACAAAACAGGCGGCTAATTGCCAATCCCAAACCAGTTCCTCCATACTTGCGAGTGGTTGAAGCGTCCCCTTGTATGAAAGGTTGAAACAAACCCTGTTGCTGTTGAGCCGACATTCCAATGCCCGTATCAGCTACCCGTAAATAAACCCATTCGCTGTCCCCTGTTAATTCGCGAGTCGCGCTGAGGACTACGGTTCCCCCTGCGGTAAACTTCAGGGCATTTGATAGCAAATTGAACAAAATTTGCCGCACTTTAGTCAAGTCAGCATACATAAATCCCAGATCTATCGGACAATCTACTTGTAATTGATTGCGATTTTTTTCGACTAAAGGGTACAATGTTATTACTACTTCTTCTATTAAATTACCTAAATCAAAATTCTCTAAGTAAAGCTCCATACGACCAGCTTCTATCTTAGAAAGATCGAGAATATCATTAATTAATGTCAGCAAATGTTTGCCAGCAATCTGAACTTTTTGACTGTCGGGAATTAAGTTATCTAACCCTGCTTCTAAGGCTTCTTCTTCGATGATTTCGCTGTAACCGATGATGGCGTTGAGTGGGGTTCGCAGTTCGTGGCTCATATTAGCTAAAAAAGTGCTTTTAGCTCTGGAAGCTGCTTCGGCTTTGTGTAGTGCTTCTTGCAAAGCTATTTCGGCTCTTTTGCGCTCGGCAATCTCGATGCGGAGGAGTTTGTTGCTGGCGGTGAGTTGAGCGGTGCGTTGATCGACGGTGATTTCGAGCTGCGATTTGGCTTTGGAGAGGGCTTCTTGGGCTCGTTGGCGTTCAAATCCTTCGATCGCCAGTGCGACTAAATTTGCCAAAGAATCGGCGAAGGTGCGCTCTTCCAAAGCCCATTGGCGGGGTGCTCCGATATGTTCCAGAGAGAAGATTCCGACGATCTGGCCGCCGAGCCTAATGGCTACATTTAATATGGATGAATTGGGATTGCAAGTGTTGGGGAGGACTGGAGAGTGTTCTGCTTCTACAGATAAGTTGCACAAATCTGTTTTTATGGAGTTTTGAGTTGTCTGGGGTGATTCTAGGGGATTGGTCGATCGCGTATTTTTGCCCGCAGTGTCGCATTCTAAATCTAAATTTGAAACTTTTGGACCTTTTACTGATGTTTCTTTGCGACTGAAATGGCTCTCGTGGGTGCGATCGTACAAATCGATACAAACTAATTTGAGGTTCGGGATTTTAAACTTAGAATTAGCTAGATCCTCTTCTTGTTGGTCGATCGCCATAGGATCAATTGCCTGTGTTTGGTTATAGGCGATCGGTTTGGCGGCCAAATTTTGCTGAAGATCTGTGATGTAGCGAGTTCCAAATTTGAAATGGTTGTACAACCAGACACTGACTTTTTCCACCTCCAAGGTACGCGCGGCGGCCTCAGTAATTTCGCGAACTCCCAAATTCAGCGCCCCATTGTTGATAGTCCTCTGGCGACCTAGCTGCAACAGGGCTAGACTTTGGCGGCGGAGTCGCCTCTCGCTTTCTTGGAGAATTTGTTCTGCTTCCTTGCGCTGGGTGAGGTCGTACAATGCACACAAGGCTGTGGGCTGACCATTAAACTGTAGGGACTGAACAGAGATCATTGCCCAGAAAGCGCTACCGTCTCCTTTTTTGCATTGGAGTTCATAGTTTTTGACGTACCCGTCTTTGGCAAGTGCGTCGAGTACCTTTGGGCGCTCGGAGGGATTGAAGTAAAAATCTGGGGTGGTATACCCGATCAATTTTGCTAGGGGTGTGTCGAGGAGAGAAGCCATTTGACCGTTTGCATACATAATCAAACCGTCACTGAGGCGAGAAACTAAGATGGCAACGGGGGTTGCTGAGGCGATCGCCCGAAACTGCTCTTCACTGGCGCGCACGGCTGACTCAGCTTTCGATAGCAAGTCAGCTTCCACCGTATCCGAATGTTCTGTTGTAGTCTCCAGCAAAATTTCTAGGTCGGCTTTTTCGTGCTTCAACTTTTCAAGTTCTGCACGCAGACTCTGAACTTCCCAAAATAGCTGCTCTCTCGATGGTTCTTCCTGCATAGCCATAGACAATTGTTAACTTGTGGTCAGTTCAGAAGTTTTTTTAATGTTGGCTGCCAACTTAAATTATGACTTATTTTGATCCACTTCAACTCCCTAGTTCTCCTTCCCGGACATTACTTGAAATTCACTTTTACTTTGGGCGATCAACTATTCCAATTCCAAGGACAAGGTAGGCATCAGCCGCTGCAAATTTTTGAGCGATTTTCCCTGCCAGGGTATCTGCTTGGAGCCTTTTACCGAGATGTGAATATTTTTTTGCTGGCGTACTTTGATGACGAATTTTGATATAATATTAATTCCGGAACTGTTTAAAAATTCTAGTTTTCGCAAGTCGAGGGTAATTATTTTCGGCTCCCCGTCCGCCACGTCATTGAGCAATTGTACGATCGGCGCATATTCTTCCATTTGGCTGAGCCGGAAAGAGCCACAACAGGTGACTGTTTCCGTAGCACTATCGTACATGATGCTGTAATCTTTGGTGTTAATCTCCATAATTTTTTAGTTGTCTGTTGTTAGCGGTAAGAGGACTTTGACGACGCGATCGAGCATCAGCCTTGCACCTGATGCCCTGGATCGGAGGGATGAGAGTATGTGAATTTCACGATACACACTGCTAACTGTACCATTTTTGCAGGTAAGTGATAACTTATTTTAGGATTTATTAAGTTGCGAGTTCTGAAAAATGACCAAGAATTTCTTGATAGTACAAGCCCTCGGATTTATTCGTGGAATCAATCCAAAATTGCGAAGCATTGCGAGTTGTGCGTGGCAACAAGAGAAAATCCTCAAGCCCCCGCATTTATCCGTCGGGTCAATCTAAAATCTAAAATCTAAAGTCTAAAATCGATTGACGAGAATGGCGATGGTCGGAGTTCTGAGTTATCTACTGATCATATTTTCTCGATTTACTATTGACAAAAAAATCCAAGTATGAGATATATTTCATAATCTTCTACTAAACTGAATTGGAGAATTATTCATGGCGATTTCAAAGATTACAGAGCAAATTTTGGCTGCTAAAAAAGCTTTGGGAATTAGTTTTGCAGACTTGGAAAAACTCCTGGATCGTGATGAAGTTTGGATTGCAGCGGTGATTTACCGTCAATCGATTTTAGATTTTAGATTTTAGATTTTAGATTTTAGATTGACCCGACGGATAAATGCGGGGGCTTGAGGATTTTCGATTTTGGCTGATTTATCGTTTCTATGAAATTATGCAGGTTTATGGAATGCCTCTCAAGGCAGTGATTCACGAAAAATTCGGGGACGGGATTATGAGTGCGATCGACTTTACTTTGGATGTGGAGAAAGAAGAAGACCCGAAAGGCGATCGGGTAAAAATAATTATGTCTGGAAAATTTTTGGAATACAAAAAGTGGTAAGCCAGTGCAAGATTGCTCCAATTAAAAAATAAAAAACTATTTTACTGATAGTTAGTGGTTGGCCGTGAACTACTAACTCATGACTAATGCCTCAAAAGTGTTAAGTTAGAATTAGAGCGTGCGAGGCTTGAGTGGCTTGATTGTCCGATCGCCAAAAATTCCTTTAAAAAGAACAATATTCGATCGCGCCAAAACTCCTTCAACCGAAACAAGCAACCGCAAATTTAAATTAAGAGGCAAATATGTCAAAATATGACTCCAATCTCAAATGCTCCTTTTGCGGCAAGTCACAGGAGTACGTCCGCAAGTTAATAGCTGGGCCCGGCGTGTACATCTGCGATGAATGTGTAGAATTGTGCAATGAAATTTTAGAGGAGGAGTTCTTTGACTCTGGAAAAACAGTCAATCAACAGGTTCCCCAGTCAGAGATGCAAGAGTCTCAGGGACAAAAATCGCGACGGGGGCGATCGAACAAATCCAAAATAGTTTTAGCTAAAATTCCGAAACCAACGGACATTAAACAGCATTTAGACAACCACGTCATCGGTCAACACTCAGCCAAAAAAGTCCTTTCTGTAGCAGTTTACAACCATTACAAGCGCTTGAGTGTTGACCAAGCCAAAGATAGTGGCAAATCTTCCCCAGACAGCGATGTGGAACTACAAAAATCTAACATCATGCTAGTCGGGCCGACTGGTTGCGGGAAAACTTTGCTAGCCCAAAGTTTAGCCCAAATGCTGGAAGTGCCTTTTGCTGTAGCAGATGCAACGACGCTGACGGAAGCCGGCTATGTCGGCGACGACGTAGAAAATATCTTGTTGCGGCTTTTGCAAATGTCAGATTTTGATGTTGAAGCGGCACAGCGTGGCATTATTTATATTGATGAAATTGACAAAATTGCTCGCAAAAGCGAAAACACTTCGATCACGCGGGATGTATCAGGAGAAGGGGTGCAGCAAGCGCTACTAAAAATGTTAGAAGGAACGGTGGTTAACGTCCCCCCACAAGGTGGCAGGAAACATCCTTACCAAGATTTTATTCAAGTTGACACTAGCAAAATTTTATTTATTTGCGGCGGTGCTTTTGTCGGTTTGGAAAAAATAGTTGAACAGCGTTTGGGTAAAAAATCATTAGGCTTTATTCAGCCTGTGGAAAGCGACAGTAACTCAACATTGCCGGCGAAGGATAAGCGGGCGGCGGATATTTTGCAGCAGGTACAACCCGATGATTTAGTCAAGTTTGGTTTGATTCCGGAATTTGTCGGGCGGATACCGGTAGTGACAGTGATTTCGCCGCTGGATGAGGCTGCTTTGATGCAGATATTGACTGAACCTCGGAATGCGCTGGTGAAGCAGTATCAAAAGCTGTTGAATATGGATAGTGTGGAGTTGGAATTTGAGCCGGATGCGCTAAGGGCGATCGCCCAGGAAGCCTACCGCCGCAAAACTGGTGCGAGAGCTCTCCGCAGCATTTTGGAGGAGTTGATGCTTGATGTGATGTATGAGTTGCCTTCTCGTAAGGATGTAGCGAACTGTACGATTACTAAGGAAATGGTCGAGAAGCGATCGACTGCTGAATTGCTGTGGCATCCTGCTTGGCGCAAACAGCACGAAACTGCTTAATTTGAAGGGTGGGCAATTGCCCACCTTGTTTTTTAAACTTACTATTAGGCAATTGAAATACCTACTAAGTAGGTAGGCGCAAATAAACCCAGCTATATTAACCGTGCTATAATTAGTATAAAACTGTACCGCTGCAAATATGCCAAAATACCTAACAATTACAGAAGCGCAACAACAACTGCCAAAGTGCCCCGATGACTTAGCAACAGAGCCAGCTATCATCACTAAGGATGGGAAACCGGCGATTGTTGCGCTCAGTTTTAAACAATTTGAATCTTTGTTAGAAACCATCGAAATTCTCTCTGATTCTGAATTTATGGCAGATTTGCGATCGGGCATTCAACAAGCCCAGAGGGGAGAAATAATAGACTTACAACAGTTAAAAGCAGATTTAAAACTTTAACCACTCGGCGATTGAAATCGCGACTACACAAACGAAGTCCGCCTGCGCGGACTAAAGAATAAAGTGGATATCGTAGCAAGATTTGGTATCATACCTACGCCTGACTCAATATTTCCAAAAATTCCTGCACAACTAGATCCGGTTGTTGGCTGCATCGGGTAGCATCGTAATGTTTGACAAGACTGATGCCAGAATCTATCGAAAGCCCGCACATTTCATCTTCTGTTGCGTTTTTATGCGATAATTCGCTGTCAATTTTCAGCATTCCTAACTTGTTTTGGTGGAAGATCAGAAAGTCAGCTTCTTGGTTTTGTCTACCTTCTGGTGTTGCGAGTCGGAGTTGGGAGTTGGGGATGAAGAGAGTGGAAGTGCGATCGAGCATTTCGGCAATTTTCACTTGTGCGTCGCAGTGAAAGCGAAAACCATTCCAGTTAATTTTGTTTTCAGAGTCAGATAATTCAGTTTTACCGTCAGCATTTATTATTTTATCTAAATCAGCTTGACCATAATCAGCTTCATTTAAGTTTGCGAATAATCTAGCGCCACTTAAGTTTGCACCGCTGAGATTAGCACCGCTGAGGTTAACTTCGATGGTCAAATTTCGCTGTAGATTGACTTTACCTCGTCCTAAGTATCGTTTCAATACTGACTTGAGATTATCTTTTTTGACTTTTTCTTCTAGTGCTTTTGATAGTAGTTTCCATAGTTTAGCACCAGCATCTTTGATATAATCATATTCATAGCCTGCGCTTTTAGCAATTTCCATATAAGACTGCCCTTCCCAGGATTGACGAAACACTAAGTCTTGAACTTTGTTGAGGCGATCGTAGTTAAGGGCTGTTTCTGCGATCGTGATGGCTTCGTCAACGGTCATATGTTAAAGTCCCTTACTAGCGGAGCGTTAAGGCAGGATTAGTACAGATTGTACCGCAACAGAGAGCTAATCTTACTTTTTGATTACTTTTTTATTACTTTTTCTCACTGTTGAAGCTGCTATTAAGTCGTTATTATATCTCTAACTACACAGGGATGTCAATGGCAATAGCATTAAGTGGCAGTCCCAAGGATTTCATTTATGGAGGGAGCACGTTAATGCTTATTAGCTTGTGGGTTCACAGTTTTTTTGAAAGGGGGAATGATGGCTGCAAATAACATATCACCACAAAATACTGACAGACCTATTTGGGACGACACCCAGATATATATTACCAAAAATACAGTTAAATTTGGTTCTGATGTCTATCAGTTTCGCAACGTCACAGGTTTTGGCATATCCCCGGTTAAGACAGAAAAATTGCCATTACAATGGATTTTGCTATTGTTTGTCATTGGATTTAGTGTCGCTAATAATTCTGCGAATAGAGAGGTAGGAATATTGATGGCAGTAGTAGCAATTGTCTTATTTGTTTTCAATACTTTAATACCCAAAAAATACGGTCTTAAGTTATACCTGAATTCAGGTTCTCCTATGCCAGTATTTGTGACCACCGATATGGAAGGATTAGAAAAAGTAGTTGACGTTTTATACAAATTCATGGAAAGTAATGCAGAATATAGTTATGTGGTCTATTCAACCGATAGATCTATCCGAATAGAAGGAGATTTTGAAGGTAATTTCATAGGGGGTAATGCTGGCGGAAAAGTATCAAATAAGAGATGAAGGTGATGCTTTGTTGCTCCACCTTTAAAATTACATTTAACATCAATCGTCTATTCAACTAGGAGAAAATCATGGAAGAACAATCAAAAAATTATGTTGGAGGAAGTTTTACAGGCAATTTTATAGGAGGTAATGCTAGCGGAAATGTATCAAACATCATCAACGAGTTACCTTCATCCTCTGAACCTGACAAACCCGGAATCAAAGAATTACTCACACAACTCCAAGCAGCAATTGAAGCCGAGCCAAATTTAAGTGATGATGACAGGAATGACGCTTTAAAACAAGTAAAAGACTTAGCTGAAGCTGCTAAAAATCCTAATGATGCAGAAATGAAAGATAAAGCCAAAACAGCAGATAGGATGCTGGGGCGAATTATGAAAAGTGTACCACAAGCCACAAAATTCCTAGAATTTTGTAATAATCTACTACCATTGATTACTAAAGCGTTTGGGTTTTAGTAAGCGATCGCCTTTCAGCAAACGCGCCAAATAATTGCGATCGCCCTTCTTTTTCTCAGTATTCTCTGACAGAGGGCGATCGAGCTTTTTGAAGTGCGATCGCCTCTACCTTCGTGCCAAACTTTCCCAAATCCGCTGGCAGTTCCAAGACTTCCCCTCGGTATTTCCCCAAAACCAACTCAGTCACCTTAAAAACAATATGCTGATTAAACTTAAAAGTTTCCCAAAACTTATCCTCATGTTTAATCATCTGAATTTTATGACCGCCAATAAGTTCAAACTCCCTGATAAATCTAAACGATTTTTTTTCCTCCCCAATCGATAGTAAAATGTCGATCGAGTCAGCTTCCTTTCCTGATTCAACAGCCAAAATTTTTACGTTCATCATCCCGCCCGGTAAACAGCAAACAGAGTCCAATAATTCAGAAACTCCTCTATATCCATTTTATATTTCGTGCTAGCCCAAGGATCGCGAATCAATATCCTTTCTTCTTCATCAAACCCATCAACAATTATCATGTGACCGATGCTTTTCTCAGATTCCCACAACATTGCTGCCCATGATCCTGTAGTATTGAGAACCTCAATCAGTTGAATGTTAGATGCCCCCGGAATACTAAGAGGAGCTCCTACCCACCGATCGGAAGACGTGGAATTGAGTGCACTAAGTACGCTAGCCAAAACTTGCGGACTTACGGGTACTCCACTTTCAGAAGCGATCGCATACCGATCGATATCATTTATCCCCCGATTCCTAAGCAACATTTCACCGCAAGCAGGCCCGCAAGATAAATTGTCTTGTTGCTGCACAACATTGGCATCAACTATCTCATCAATAACCCGCCAACTCCCGCCAGCCCCCGAAAGTTCCTGCATTTAACCCGATCGATACATATACATATAATAGCTGATTCTCCCCGAATTACTATCCCTCACTCATCAGACTCAGACTCAAAATCCACGCGATCGTACATATCACCTAACCGCATCTCAAACTCCACACAACTCAATTTCAACATCGCATCAGCACCATCATACTCAGACAAAACCCACTTATTATCATCCGTCTTACAAAAATGTTCAACGTGCATCTCATATTGATCGATCAAAACATACTCTCGAAAACTAGGAATAGAACGAAAAAGTTTAAACTTGCCACCTCTGTCATAATCCGCCGTCGATTTCGATAAAACCTCAGCCACCATCACCGCATTACTAATCGTATCTTTCCTACCCTCAGCAAACTCCAACTTCCCCGCCACCAACATTACATCAGGATAAGTATAAACCCGCTTAGAAGGTATCCACAAACGTAAATCGTTTATAAATACTTGGTACGGTTGCCCTTTCGTAGCAAAATTCAGTGTGCCATAAAAATTGCCAGCTATTTGATTGTGATTCGGTTTTCCGCCTGCCATAGGGATTATCCTGCCATCCTGATATTCACTTCTAAATTCTGCCACTTCTTCCAGCTTTAAATACTCTTCAGGAGAGTAATAAATCTGTACTTTGTCCTCAACTTGGTCTTCAACTACTTCTGCGCGGATTTCTGTTAATGCCGTCATAGTAAATCCTCATTTGCTCCTACTCACAATTATATAGTCCTGGACGCGCTACGACCAAAGAAACCGGGTTTTTCGCGAATCTGCGTCCTACAACACGTCTTTCGGGAAAAAACCCGGTTTCTGGGCACCATGCGTAAGTTTAATCGAAACTACAGATCACAAATCCTCATCTTGTGTTTCAATCACCTCTCCCTCAAACTCAAAACCACGCTCCAAACCATCAAAATATTTGTCATAATTAGGCTTGATCCACAGTGCAGCTTCCCCGTGTCCCAACTCGACAGCTTTATCAATTACCTGATTCCAAATTGTCAGGTCAAATCCCGTCGCTTCCATCATTTTAAAACAATCCCAAACAAACTTTGGTACTGATACGGGCGATACCGCATATCTCAACAATTCCTCAGCGTCTTCTGGGAAAATAATCACATTGTTGGTAACTAAAATCATTCCTATATCTTCTTCTCTTTCGCCTTGCCAATGTACTTCGCCATTTAAAACATAACCCCAAGGTTCAAGAAAATTTTTGATGATATATTGCAACCATTCTACATAATAATAAAACTTTTCCGTGCCATTCCACTTAATTCCTCCGCCGTCAGCAGTCGGAATCCACTGACACCACAATCCAGGCTGAGTCTTCGGCGGGCGGTTGTAATCCACAACGGAAATTTCGGAATCTTCATCCCATTTTTCATTGACAAAATAGCAGCCTTCTTCGCCCACAGGTAAATTAACTGCTTCTCTCGCTGGATCGGGAATATTTTGCAAAATTGCCGGATTTCGCTTGATTCGTCTAGTCCGACAAAACTCTAATAAGTAAATAGCTTGGCTGTCTAATAATCGCTTGTTTAAATGAAATTTTCCGTCAAATATTGTAGTGTATCCCATGATTTATATCTATTATAGTAAATGTAGAGGTGTCGAAGTCCTCGTCAGAATAAAGTTTGTTATTTGTGGAACGGGCTTCTAGCCTGTTGCTGCTATTGCTGGAAAATGTAAGTTTAACCTCAGATGTTGCACTGTTTTTAAGAACGGGCAAGATGCCCGTTCCACAAGAAGATTGAGTTTGGGTGCATCTCAATGAGTGTAAGGGCGAAGACCTTTGTAAACATGAGATGCACTCTTGAGTTTTTTGGGGAATCGCTTCCAATCTTACTTAGTTTTGTCCAAATCTCGTGACTCTAACCAAATAGGAATTGCAATCCAAGCAACTGCTAATAGTAAGGCAACTACTGCAAATTGAGCGGCCCAAGCTACTAACTTTTCTAAAGATACAACTTGTCCTAAGAAGTAGGATAAACTTACCATTACAGATGCCCAACTTGCTGCACCTAGAATGTTGAATAGCGAAAATTTCCAAAAGGGCATTTCTGCTATTCCGGCTAGGGGGCTGGCAAAGATTCGTAGCAGTGCGATGAAACGACCCAAAAATACGGCTTTAGCTGCGTTTTCGCTAAATTTTTCTTTCAAGTCAAACAGTTGTTCTTCTCGAAAGCGGAAGATTTGTCCTAGCTTTAGCAGTAGCGGCCAACCGCCGTATCTGCCGATCGCATAACCAAAATTTCCCCCAACTATAGCACCCGCGATCGCACTTGCGAGCACAAACCAGTAATTCAGTTCCCCGCTACCAGCCAAAAATCCGCCAGCAATCGTAATCGTCTCACCTGGGAGAGGAATTCCCAGATTTTCCAGTAAAATTCCCAGAAATATTGCCCAATAACCGTAATCATGGGCAAATTGCTGAATAGTCTCTAGCGATAAAAACTCAAAAGACATTGGATGTTGCCTTCGTAAACTTTTGCAAAGCTCAATACTTTTATATATTGACTTGATTCAGCCAATAGTGCAATCTTTTGCAGTGATCAAAAACACACTTGATTAGCGATCGCGCGCGTAGCTAAAAATTAACTTTTCACACATAATAAGCTCATCAAAAAATGTCGCGATTGCATTGAGACTGATCGCCAACCAATCTACTTACTAAATCTATCACACAGGACGATCGCCTTTTGAAACTTGAGCTGGAATTATACTGTCTCCTAACAGAACCAGCAACTCAATTTACTGATCCATACTTAACAATCCCAGATTCACATTTATGGCATTTTCCCACTTCCATCAACACATCATCATCCAGCCTCAAAACTGCCTGAACTCCCAAACCAGCAGTATCCTGCGACAACAGTTAGCAGCAATTGAGCCCGATCGCCACAAACTCTGGGTGATTGACATGACAGACGTAGAGTTTATCGACAGTTCCGGGTTGTGTACCTTAGTCGGTGGACTGAATATCGCCCGCCATCAGGGATGTCGCCTCGTCATCTGCAACCTCTCAGCCAAAGTCAGGCTGATCTTTGAAATTACTCAACTCGACCAACTCTTTGAAATTTTCGACAGTTTTGATCATGTTACCTCAACTCAAACTCAAGCAACCGCAGAGCTAATTTGCAAATCATAAATAGGCGCGCCTGTCAAGCAACACCAGTGACAGACAAACAAATCCGGCACTTGAACGCCAACAGAAGCGATCGCTGGTGTGGCAGGAAAGGGCCATAGTCGATTGAAACAAATCTTTTCCCCTACAAACCCGAACTGCATCAAATAAGTTGCCGGCGGTGCATTTACTAGATCCAGCAAACGGTAAGCCAATTCATACAACTGTTGTCGCCAAACATCTGACAAGTGCACCGGCTGAAAATAGCTCAATTCCCCAGACTCTTTGTATGCTGAGGCACCGATCGCCTCAGCATACAAAGGGCCCTTCGCAGTCCAAACCACAGGGAGCCAAAAATTGCCATCGCCAGTCGCAACCTGCAATTGCTCTTGTACCCGATCGCGCGCCGCCGAGACATTAGCACAAAATCGAAACACATCTTGACCCGGAAACACCAGATTTTCTGGCACATCCAACGTCAAAGGACAAATCATTGCCCCATCAACCTCGATCGCCCCAGAATTCAGTTCCGAAATCGACACAATACTTATTTCGGCTAAAGAGTTGGATTTGGCGATCGCAGCCAATAGCACTTCGGCCAGGTGAATATTGGCATCCGCCACAATCAAAACCCTAGACATTGCCAAAACTCGGCATCTGAATGCCGCGATTGTCATCAGGATCAACAGCAGGCAAATCCAAACCTTTAGCCTTGCGACTCCGCACAGCGAGACGGTAAGTTACACTCTGCAATTCAGTATGAAGTTGGCGGTTTTCCTTTTGCAATTGATCCAACTTTTCCTTAATTGGCTCGATTCGCTCAGCAAACTTCTGGCGGTAAACCCCCGGCAATTCCTGGACTACCTGTTCTAGCATTCGAGAGCGATCGGTCAATTCTTGCACCGACTGTCGCAGTTGGTAAACCTCCGTATCCCGATCGGTGATTTGTTCCTGATAAAAACCGACCTGTTCTTCAACAGCTTG
>JAYTZD010000368.1:0-6240 GCA_043742065.1 Oscillatoriales bacterium | reverse complement strand
GGAGAAGGGCTGGATTTGAACAAAATCCCGATGATTCGCCCCTATCCGGGAGATGCGGGCAAAATTATCACCTTGGGTTTGGTAATTACCAAAGATTGCGAAACGGGTACGCCGAATGTGGGCGTTTATCGGTTGCAGTTGCAGTCAAAAAACACGATGACTGTACACTGGTTATCGGTGCGGGGTGGGGCGCGACACTTGCGAAAAGCGGCGCAGGCTGGTAAAAAGTTGGAAGTTGCGATCGCCCTGGGAGTTGACCCACTAATCATCCTAGCCGCAGCTACCCCAATTCCTGTAGATTTATCCGAATGGTTATTTGCCGGACTTTATGGCGGTTCCGGCGTGCAATTGGCAAAGTGCAAAACCGTAGATTTGGAAGTACCCGCAGACTCGGAAATCGTATTAGAAGGAACGATTACCCCCGGTGAAGTTTTGCCAGACGGGCCCTTCGGCGACCACATGGGTTATTACGGCGGTGTCGAAGATTCGCCACTGGTACGATTCAACTGCATGACACACCGCAAAGACCCAATTTATCTAACCACATTTAGCGGGCGGCCACCGAAAGAAGAAGCGATGATGGCGATCGCGCTGAATCGCATTTATACTCCTATTTTGCGGCAGCAAGTATCGGAAATTGTCGATTTCTTCCTACCGATGGAAGCCCTGAGTTACAAAGCTGCAATTATCTCGATCGATAAAGCATATCCCGGTCAAGCGCGCAGGGCTGCTTTAGCATTTTGGAGTGCATTACCGCAGTTTACTTACACTAAGTTTGTGATTGTTGTCGATAAAAGTATCAACATTCGCGATCCGCGTCAAGTAGTCTGGGCAATTAGTTCTAAAGTTGACCCAGTTCGAGATGTATTTATCTTGCCGAATACACCTTTTGACACGTTAGATTTTGCCAGTGAAAAAATTGGTTTGGGAGGCAGAATGGGCATTGATGCTACTACGAAGATGCCGCCGGAAACCGATCACGAATGGGGTAAACCTTTGGAATCCGATCCTGATATGACGGCGATGGTTCAGCGGCGTTGGGCTGAGTATGGTTTGGCCGATTTAAATTTGGGAGAAGTCGATCCAAATTTGTTTGGATATGAGATGAAGTAGGGGAATTAATCGACCTGTAGGGGCGGGTTCGCCAACATTTACGACACCGAATGACCATCTCAAAAACCCGCCCCCACCCAACGACAAATCGCAATCTACCTGTAATCCTCATGGTAAAATTGACTTGATGTTACACAAAGCCCATATGTCATGCTGAGTGAAATGCTAAGAATTAAAGAGGAGGAGGCATGAGCAAATTAATATGCACGTGATTACCCGCAAACGGCTGAATGAGTTTGCTAAACTTCATCCAGATACAACAAATGCCTTGGTTCAGTGGTACAAACTTGTCAAACAAAATGAATTTGCAACCTTCGTTGAACTCCGCGAAATATTTCCCTCTGCCGATCTAGTCGGTAAATTGACTGTCTTCAATATAGGAGGAAATAAAGTTCGACTCATTGCTGCTATTCATTACAATCGGAATAAAGTATATATTCGGGCTATATTAACTCACTCAGAATACGATGAAGAGAGGTGGAAAGAATGATGAAAAGTCTTAATCTGGATAGAACAATTACTGCTTGGACACTGATTGCTGAAACGGTTTTTGTCCCTCGCATCGAAGCAGAATACGAGCATTTAGTCGAGCTACTAGATACTCTGATCGATATAGTTGGCGAGGATGAAAACCATCCGCTTGCTTCGATGATGGACGTTATTGGTGTTTTAATTGAAAACTATGAAGCCGAACATATTCCTGAGTTAGAAGAAGTTGCCTAGCCTACTATGCGATCGCACTTTTGGCAATTCGTACCGGGATTGAAGATTTTGGCGATTTATGAGGATTGGTGGAATTGAGTGCGATCGAGATTTACGCACTCCGACAAAGAAACCGGGTTTTTACCGAATTTGTGGGCTGTAACGAAGTCTTCTCGAAAAAACCCGGTTTCTGGGGCCTATGCGTAATTCCTAATTTAAACAACAGCTACTCCATCTCCCGAAGTTGCTGAAGTATTGATTGCGTTGTTGGATGCTGGGAAAGTTTGGATTCTTGACCCGCTGACATCGCCTCCTGAAGAAAATAAATGAAATTGCTCCAAGTGGTTCGGGTATTTGGATGTTCCTCTCCTAATCGGTTAAACAAGATTTCTAATGCTCCCAAATACAAGGGTTCCGCCTCCGGGTAGCGACCCATTGCACGGTACAGCAATGCCAGACTGTTCAAACTATTTGCCGTATCGGGATGGTCGGCTCCTGGCTGTTGCTCGCAGATCGAGAGCGCTTGCACTAACAAGGATTCCGCCTCCGCGTAGCGTCCCATTGACTTGTACAGCCCTGCCAGACTGTTCAAACTACTTGCCGTATCAGGATGGTCAACTCCTAGCTGCTGCTTCTGCTGCTGGTAGATCGACAGCGATCGCACTAACAAAGGTTCCGCCTCCGAGTAGCATCTCATTGCACGGTATAGCTCTGCCAGATTGTGTAAACTCTGAGCAGTATGGGGATGGTCGGTTCCTAGCTGCTGCTCCCAGATGGCGAGCGATCGCACTAACAAGGGTTCCGCCTCCGCGTAGCGACTCATTGAATGGTACAGAGTTGCTAGATTGTTCAAACTCATAGCCGTGTGGGGATGCTCGGCTCCGAGCTGCTGCTCTATGATGGCGACCGATCGCACCAATAAGGATTCCGCCTCCGAGTAGCATCCAGTTTCACGGTATAGCTCTGCCAGGTTGTTCAAACTGCCTGCTGTATCGGGATGGTCGGCTCCGAGCTGCTGCTCCCTGATCGCGAGCGCTCGCACAAACAAGGGTTCTGCCTCCGCGTAACGACCCATTGCATAATACAGCGCTGCCAGATTGTTCAAACTACTTGCCGTCTGGGGATGGTCAGCTCCGAGCTGTTGCTCCCAGATCGAGAGCGATCGCACTAACAAGGGTTCAGCCTCCGGGCAGTCTCCCATTACACGGTATAGGTCTGCCAGGTTGTTCAAACTCGTTGCCGTACCGGGATGGTCGGTTCCGCAGCGTTGCTCTGTCATCTGGAGGCAAGCTTTGAACCACTTCTCTGCCTCTACCCAAAAACTCTGTCCCTGAGCAACCCACCCTAAGCTAGTGAAAGACCATACAGCATCACTATCTTTCAGTAAATGCGACCATTGCTCCGCCAACACCTCCAAATGTGGCAGCACCTCCTTCACCCGTTCATACACCTCCAGCCTCACCGGATACGAAATCGTCTTTGCCACCGCTGTCAGCGCCACCGCAAAACTTCTCCGCAAATCCTCAGCATCGGCGCGTTCCTGCAATTTCGCCGCAAAAAACTCCCGAATCAAAGCATGAAGTTGATAGCGCGGCTGCACTAGCCCAGATTGAACCGGATCGGAGGTTTCATCCTCCACCAGCGACAGCAAACTCTGTTCCAGCAGTTCGTCATCCCGACAATCCTCCAAATCCTCCCCATCCCAATCCGGCAAACAATCGGCTACCAACTCCCAAGGAATCGGAGCCAGCGCAAACACGCTCAGCAGACACCCCAGCGTCCGCGCCGGAGGTTTCAACTCCGCCCAACTCAACTCAAAAGCTGCTGCCACTCCGCGCCTAGCCGTCATCCCAGCTTCCGCCTCCTGCAATGCCCGCGCCTCCAATCGCTGACTCTGCAACCGTTGCAGCATTTCTGCCACGGACAGCGCCCGCTTGCGTCGCAGATAGCGCCCCACCAGTTCGATGCCCAAAGGCAAATAATCCAACCACTGACAAAGCGCTTCAGCATCTTCAAGCTGGGCATCAATCCGTCCCAGCCCGTTTCCCGGCAAATCCCCAGCCGTCAGCCGCAGCAAGTTTAGCGCCGCCTCTGGTTTCAACACTTTTAACGGCAAACACCCCACAGGTGGAGGCACAATTTGTCGCGCTGTCAGCAACACCTTAAAGCGGGGATTTCTAGGCAGCAACGACTGTACCGCGCGGTAATCGCTGACATCATCCAATACCAGCAGAGCATTGCCAGAGGTTTTTTTTGCCCACTCTTCGTAGCAAAACTGCAACCGTTCCTCCAGATTGTCGAGAGTATCCGGCGGCTGAATTCCCATTCGCAGCGATTTTTGCAACACCTGCGGCGCTAAATCGATTTCCCGCACAAACAGCCACCAAATCCCGGCTGAATAGGTATTGCGATCGCGGTGAAAAGTTGCATACTGCCATGCTAATTCTGTCTTGCCGATGCCGCCCATTCCCGACGCAGCGGCAATGGCAACGCGGCTCCCATCCTGCAACAATTCGTGCAATTGCTGCATCTCTTCATCCCGCCCGACAAAGTTTTTGGAACCGAGTTCGGAGGGAATATCGTAAAGTTGGTAAAAAATTGTTAAACCTGGATTGGGTGTATTCCGCTCCAGGTCTAGGACTTTTTTGCTAGTGCCTTAGACCATTTCCGAAATGTTGGGAAATGCTGCTGGAAAAAATTCTCTGCATCGAATTCTCCCTCTATGGAAAGTCCCACAAACGGCGGAATGCTGGAAATGACACCTTTAAGTTTCGCGGCTGCCGTGGGTCCCGGTTGGTTCAGCTTGTCCCGAATCTGCTGCAATATCTGAATCACTTCACCGGGATACTGTCGCTGCACTTCAATTTGCCCAACTTCTTCGACAATCTCGGCAACAATAATCTCAGCTTCCGGTTCGGGAATTTCCACTGTTTTCGTTTGTCTAGCGAAAACCTGCCAATAATCCTGTTCCTGTTCCCGAATCTCCTTGCGTAGCTCTCGAATTTGCAGTTTAATTCGGGTCTTGTCTTCTTGCGGTGCTAAATTTAGCGCCTTCACCTTGCCCACTAATTGCTCTTGCAGCGATTCCAAGTTTTCTTCCATGTCAGACAGACGATCGATCGGCATTGATTTAACTCCGGCAGACTGAACAACTCCTGACTTTAGTCTACAGTCGGAAAATGCCAATATCCGTATTTTTTTACAGGAACGACCCCGACGAGCAAACTGCGAGAATGGGTGCAGGAGCAATTAAAACTGTAAAATGAGTAAAAATGGAGAATGCACCATGACATCGCAACTTCAACAAACCATCAATCTGGCTCGATCGCTTTCATTCACAGAGCAGCTTGAACTCCTAAAAACACTATCCACAATCATTCAACAAACCCATTCTCTAGAAAACAAAATCACGCCCGAAGCAGATACAGACTTTTCAGCAGAAAGTTTTCGCACATCCTGGCATCAAGCTGTAACCGGACAAACTCTACCCCTTTCTGAACTTTGGGAGGGCATTGACGTTGACTGACACACCTTTGGTAGAAATTCGGTTGACCCCTGAATTTCGGCGCAAACTGAGAACCCTAGCAAAGAAATATCGCCAAGTCCAAGCCGATCTTCATCCTATCCTTGAGCAGTTGCAATTTGGAGCATTTCTTGGAGATCAAATCCCTGGTATTGGCTCTAAAGTTATGAAAGTGCGGCTTAAAAATAGCGATATTCAAAAAGGTAAAAGTGGCGGTTATCGCCTGATTTACTGGATTTCATCGCCTGAATTGATTGTTTTATTAGACATTTACTCAAAGTCTGACCAGCAAGATATTGAAGTAGGGGAGATTCGCCAAATTATTAAAGCATTCAGCACGCAATCTGAAGAAACAGATGTTTAAAGTCATTCAGGACACGGCAGTGCCGTTTCCCTACCATTAATCGGGCGATGGTTGCATTTCTCATCGAAGGCTCATGATTATTGTGGGGTAGGGAAACGACATTGCCGTGTCCTCCGTTTCTAGCAACCGAATTAACCCCATTGTCCCGCTGAGAAATCAGTTTATTGTTCCAAAATCTCAACCAAATCTTCGATCGCAATATCAAACGCACGGGCCATTTTGTCCAAAGCTGTGTAATCTACAGTTGCCATACCTGGAGAGTTCGCATAGGTGGCGATGGTTGTGTATGGAATACCTGTTCTGTTGGAGACTTCCCTGAGAGTCCAACCCTTCTCTTGAGCAAATTCTCGCACTCGCAGTCTAATTCGTCCCATTCCGCCCTTGACAATTACGAGTAATCGTAATTTAATGAATATACAGTTAATAGCGATCGCCCTCAGACCTGATAAATCAAGAGCGATCGCCTTTCATTCACCACCCACAAAAGTGGGAAGGATTTTCCTATGATACCAAAAGAACCGACATATCGCGATCGACT
>JAYTZD010000367.1:0-6254 GCA_043742065.1 Oscillatoriales bacterium | reverse complement strand
GTGTTTCAAATGCGATCGCACCTATATTACCGCAAGTTGTGACACCGGGAATCGCGATCGGGCCAGTAACCGCAGAAATACGCGATCGATTTGGCTTTTCCCGCGACTGTATCGTTTGTGGGGGTACTACCGATAGCATTGCAGCATTTTTAGCTAGCGGTGTCAATTCACCAGGAGAAGCAGTCACTTCTCTCGGTTCTACTTTAGCCATCAAATTATTAAGTTATACCCGTGTAGACGATGCCAGATATGGAATTTACAGTCACAAATTAGGAGATTTGTGGTTAGTGGGAGGCGCTTCTAATACTGGAGGTGCGGTACTACGACACTTTTTTACTGATACTGAATTGGACAATTATAGCAGACAAATCGATCCACAGCAAGAGAGTTTGCTGGATTATTATCCATTATTGAAAAAGGGCGATCGTTTTCCGAATAACGACCCAAATTTGCTCCCTAGACTTGAACCGCGTCCCGCTGATTCTGTGGAATTTTTGCACGGTTTGCTAGAAAGCATAGCGCGGATTGAAGCGCGGGGATATCAATTATTGCAGGAGTTGGGTGCCACTCCTTTGACAAAGGTTTATACTGCTGGTGGCGGGGCAAAAAATCAGGTTTGGAGTGCCATCAGAAAACGTTATTTGAAAGTGCCTGTAGTAACTCCAGTTCATACTTCTGCTTCCTATGGAAGTGCATTATTGGCAATGGGAATTGGCAGTTGACCCTTCTATTCTTTACATCCGTTACATCCGTTACAAAATCCGTTGCCGAACTTCCTTCTACTTATAAATCTTCTCAATAGTCCGATCGCACTTAAGTTCAATTACCAAGTCCACTCTAACACCACCAGCAACCACAGACTTAATAAATAACTCAGGATGCAGCGCTTTCCAGAAATATTCCACAAACCGATTAATTTCCAACTCACTCATTCCCGACTTCCCCCTCGTCATCATTTCCTGTTCCGCTTGATTGCGCCAAACTTGAGAAACCCGATAATCTTGGGGATACAAAACTATCAATCGATCCAGTCGATTCCACAGCGGCACATAATCCCCTAGTTTAGCATTCATATCACGCGCAAACTGCCGATCGCCCTCTGTGCAAATTGGAAATGGCGCATCCACCAAAAACTGATTCAACTGTAGCTCATCCACTGGCCCTACACCCACAAACCAGCCTTCAAACAGCACAATATCCACATCAGCAACACTATCGGGCAGATCTCGATCTCCTGCACCCCCCCAAGCCGACTTATCAAATCTGGGGATTTTGATATTTTTATCTGATGTTAATTCCCCTGTTTGGCTGGAACGCAACTCATCTAAAACCGCGATTCCCAGTTCAACATCGTGAGTTCCAGGGGGCCCGCGCCAAATTAACCGTGGGTCTTGTTTTTGTAATTGTAGGCGATCGGCATAACTCAGGTAAAGGTCATCTAAAGAAAGACTGATCGTAGAATATCCCAATTTCCCCAAAATCAGCCGTAAAACCTCAGATAAAGTGGTTTTCCCCGTTCCTTGCCCTCCTAAAATCCCTTGAATTAAAGGACGTTTTAAACTTTGTGTTTCAGACGACAATTTCATGGCCAACGGTAGCCAAAGATTCCACAAAATTTCCAGAAAATTAGTTGACTTTACGGGGAAAGTATGTAATATATTGAGAATAGAAAAGAATAAGTCGGTTTTGCGGTGAACAACGTCAGCCACATTCGTGGGAGTAACGCCAAAAGCAGGCGATCGCAAATCATCAGCAAGTTCCCAAAGAGCTAACTGCTCGAAATCGCGATCGGTCGGGCAATTTCCAGCTTTCCACCCTTCTAAAATTTCCACAGGCATTAAAGTCATAGCGACATATTCCCAAAACTCACAGCTTTTTAACTCAAAAATGATATCCCAACCTTCTCGGCCATTAGGACATTGTTAATTCCTGAAACCCTTGATGTTATTTTTTCTTCCTTCTTCCTTCTTCCTTCTTCCTTCTTCCTTCTCAAGAACCCAGCTTAAAAGCTTCCACAAATAAATTATAAGTCACACCAATTTTCAGAGAATTAAGCATATCCACCCACAAAGAACGCACCGCAGACTGATTGCCACCATAAACCACTCGGTTAACCAATTCAGTCAAAAAAACCAACAAAGCTGCCGCGACGATATCCCAATTAGCAGATTGTCCCGCAATTGTGGAAATAGCGGTTCCCAGAAAAGTACCGAACAGCAGACTAATGACCAACAGCGAAATCCGCCGCCAAGGATTACTCACCCAGCGTCCGAATTGCTCACCCAGAACATCAATAAATCTGTTTATTCGGGTATTCTGCATAAATAACAGTAATTAGTATGTGTTACCTATTTTTTAATCATAAAATGTATGAAAATTAAAATTTACCCGATCGCGATCGGATTGTCCATCGCCCTGATGGCCGCAGTCATCTCAAGACGTGTTGAAATCACCATTTCCAACACTTCAAATCTACCAAACAACTTGCCACGGACAGCCACCGTACTCCCCCCAGCCACCACAGTCACCCCAAACAGAGTCATCCCAGCCAAACCCAAACCCACATCAATCCCCGTAGAACCAGAAGAAGTCAAAAATGCCTCATCAATACCTGCAAACGTCGAAGCCACCGGCACTTTGCGCGTCAGCAACCGCAGCGAACACCCCGTGCGAGTCGCCCTCTTAGCCAAGGGAGAAGCCGAAAAATCCTACAGCAAACCCGCCCACTGGGACTTTGCGCCCGGAGAAGGTAGTGGCAAAGGATTGATGCTGTCCCTTCCTCAAACCAAGCTAAAAGTCAAACAAGGAGACATTTTGGTTGTTTTTGCTCAAGATGGTTCTCGTCGCTACTGGGGGCCTTATGTTGCTGGGGAAACAGCCTCGCCCGCTTGGAATAACAAAGCCGGAGAATGGCAATTAGTTTTGTCACCATGACATTCTCCCACTTCAGATTAATCTCTCTCTTCTCTTCCTCTGCGCCCTCTGCGCCCTCTGTGGTTAAAAAAATCCTAATAAACTAATCCAATCGCTGCAACTTAGCATTCCTGGGATCGATAATTTTTCGACCCAAACCAGAAAACTTAATAGCCAAATTAACCTTCTCTCCCTCACCCAAAACATGAGTAATTTCCCCCAGTCCAAAAGCAGGATGAACAACTCTATCTCCCGCTTTCCAATCGATCAATTGTAAATTTTGACTCTGTTGAGAACGCCGGGAACTAGATGCTGAACTATTTTTTGATGCTGGTGAAGCAGCAGTTTTGCCAGCCTTAGTTTTCCTAGCACTTCCAGCAATAAACTCTGGTGGCAATTCTCCCAAAAATAAGGAAGGAGTACAATGTTCGCGGAAGCCTCCCCACAAACGGCGTTCGCGAGTGTGAGTCAGAAATAGCAATTCGCGAGCACGAGTGATCCCAACATAACACAAACGCCGCTCTTCTTCTATGGCTCTGGGGTCATCCAAACTGCGAAAGTTGGGAAATAAACCCTGTTCCATTCCAACTAGAAATACTACAGGAAATTCTAACCCTTTGGCAGAGTGCAGCGTCATTAATGATACGCGGGAATCTCCTTCTTGCAAGTCATCTAAATCTGATGATAAAGATGCTTTTGACAAAAATCCACTTAGCGTCGCTTCTTCATTTTGTTCTTCAAATTGTAGCACAGCATTGTACAATTCTCGGACATTTTCGATGCGATTTTCGGCTTCTTCAGTCCCTTGATTTTTCAAGTCATCAATATAACCTGAATCTTCGATAATCCCTTTGACAATTTGCGAAGCTGGTAGGGTTTCAACTTGTGATTGCCAACGAGAAATCATTTCAGCAAACTTAATCATAGCTTTTGCCGATCGCCCTGCGATAGTATTCACATCAGACTCATTTTTGAGAATTTCCCAGAGGGGAATGCCCAATTGAGTTGCAGCGTCTTCGACTTTCGCAAATGTCGTATCACCAATCCCACGGCGGGGAGTATTGATGATGCGTTTGAGACTCACGCTGTCGTCGGGATTGGCAAGGGTTCGCAGGTATGCTAGGATGTCCTTGATTTCTTTGCGATCGTAAAACTTCAAACCGCCGACAATATTGTAGGGAATATCTAAACGCATTAATGCTTCTTCAAAGGAGCGAGATTGAGCATTGGTGCGGTAGAGAATCGCAAAATTACTCCCCTCTTCAAAATCCGAATTCTGTCGCTTCAAGGTGTGAATTTGACCAGCCACAAATTCTGCTTCATCTATTTCGTTGTCAGCCCGCCAGATCACAATGGGAGCTCCGGGTTCGCGAGTAGCACGCAGCACTTTATCGATGCGTTCGGTATTGTTTTGAATTAAGTGGTTCGCGACTTCCAGGATGTTCGAGCGCGATCGATAATTCTCTTCTAATTTTACCATTGTCTGGGTTTTTTCATCAGACAAACCATCCCCGAAATCTTCTTGAAATTCCAACAATATGGTGTAATCTGCCATCCGAAAACTGTAGATTGATTGATCGACATCACCGACTATAAAAATAGAGCGATTTTGCCATTTATCGAAATCTTTGGGGTCTGCATTATTTGTCACCAAGAGCCGAATTAAATCAGATTGAGTGCGGTTGGTATCTTGGTATTCGTCAACCAAAATATGACAAAACTTTTTATGCCAATAATTTAATACTTGCTCATTTTGGCGCAGAAGTTGCACAGGAACTAGGATTAAATCGTCAAAATCTAAAGCATTGTTTGCTGCTAAAGCATCTTGGTAGCGAGTGTAGACATCGGCAATGACGCGACCTCTATAATCCGGTTCTGCTAACTGGTATTCTTGAGGCGACCAACCTTTATTTTTAGCATTGCTGATCACATATCTCACTTTCTTTGGGTCAAATTTCTTGTCGTCGAGGTTGAGAGTTTTGGTGACAATTTGTTTGACAAGACTTTGAGCATCCGACTCGTCGAAAATCGAAAAATTGCGTTTCCACTGTCTGCCTTTTTCGTCTTGATATTTCTCAATATCGTAGCGGAGAATGCGGCCGCAGAGAGAGTGGAAAGTTCCCATCCAAATGTGCTTGGTAATGTTACGATAAATTTGCGATCGCAATCTGGTTTGCACATCCGGTGCTAACTCTTCCAAAGGTTTGCCATATTCTGCTTCAGCTTGTTGAGTCGCCAGCAATTTCTCAATTCTTTCTTTCATCTCTTTGGCGGCTTTATTGGTAAATGTCACCGCCAGAATATTTTCCGGATCAACTCGATTGGTACGAATTAAGTTAGCAACTCGGTAAGTTAGAGCTCGCGTTTTGCCAGAACCGGCCCCGGCTACTACTAACAGTGGCCCGTTATAGTGTACGACTGCTTGGCGTTGAGATGGATTGAGTGTGCTGAGAAAGTCGGTAGTTTGAGTCATTCGATTTTAGATTTTAGATTTTAGATTTTAGATTGACCCCACGGATAAATCCGGGGGCTTGTACCATCAAGAAATTATTGGTCACAAGTAAAAGGAAGTTCGGCAACGGATTTTTTAACGGATTTAATTGTAGTAAGGAATCTGGGAAATTCTCAGTTTACAGTATAATTAGAAGTTTGAATCTTTCAACGTTTAAATATCTGCTTCAGACACATTGCAGTTAATATTCCGAATCCAATCCAGATGGCAACAATTACGACAGCAGCAGTCCGATTTATCGGTTTACCGCGATCTATTTCTGCGGCGGCTTTTTCTCGGCACTCGGCTAAAATTTGTGGCGGAATCATTCTTATGACTAGCCAAATTCCCAAAGGTACAATGATTAAATCGTCCAAGTAGCCGAGAATTGGTATGAAATCGGGAATTAGGTCGATCGGGCTAAAGGCATAGGCAACGGTAACACCAGCTAACATTCTCGCATACCAAGGCACTCTGGGGTCAATACTGGCTAAATAAATAGCGTAAGTTTCTTTTTTTAGTTTCCTAGCAAGTTGTTTTAAGGATTGCATATATAGCAGTTGACTGTTGACTGTTGACTGTTGACAGTTATAATACCCGAATCAAACTGTTTAGCGCGGATTTGAGATTCCATTCATTAGGTTATTGATGCCATAACTGATGTGGAGATTGCTATATTAACTACTCTACGCTCAATGCCCAATTCGCAATTCCCAATTCGCAATTCCCAATTCCCATATTATATATGAGGAGAATCAATTTTATGAATCCAATTGTCCGATCGCGCGATCGCCTTAATTTCCCCAGTCTGCTAACAGCTTTATGTTTAACCTTAACTCTCGTTAGTTTC
>JAYTZD010000366.1:0-3180 GCA_043742065.1 Oscillatoriales bacterium | reverse complement strand
GATCTACTTGACTGAAAGGAATCGAAAATGTATCGATATCAATGCCTTTCGCTTTAGCTTCTGCTTCGCCAATTCCGACATGAGCAATTTCTGGGCTAGTATAAGTACACCAAGGAATCGTCAAAGCGCTGAGCTTTTTGCGCCCGAAAAACAGAGTATTTTGGATGACCATTCTCGCGGCAAAATCAGCAGCGTGAGTGAATTTATGGGTCATGCAAATGTCGCCGGCGGCGTAAATGCGGGGATTAGTAGTTTGCAAATTGTCGTTGACAAATACGCCTGTTTGTGTATTGTATTCGACGCCCACAGCCTCCAGATTTAATCCTTCGACGTTGGGCGATCGCCCCGCACTCGCAATAATCTCATCTACGGTGACAGATGCTTCCTTACCCTGCCATTGATAATAAATGACTTTGCCTACATTTGTTTGCTCAACACGCTCTATCTTGGATTCTAGAACTAGCTGAATGCCTTCTCTGACAAAAGCCTGCTGCACAATTTCGGCTGCATCGACATCTTCCTTGTCCAAAATGTGAGGATTCTTGTGCAGCAACACGACTTCCGATCCCAGTCTGCGGAAGGCTTGAGCTAATTCGCAGCCGATCGCACCAGCACCAATTATGGCCAAACGTGGCGGCCTTTCCGTGAGGTTAAACACAGTTTCATTAGTCAGATATCCAACTTCTTGTAAACCGGGAATTTGTGGTTGTAGCGCCCTTGCACCTGTGGCAATTACTGCTTTTTTGAAGTGCAGAGTTTGACCTGCAACTTCTATGGTATTATCGCTAGTAAAAGAACCAGAGCCTAGAAAAACATCGACTCCTAATTTGTGCTGATATCGTTCAACAGAATCGACATCGCTGATTCCCGCCCTGATGCGTCGCATCCTTTCCATTACGGCTGAAAAATCAACTTCGGCACCGTTAGAAACGTTAACACCAAATTCACTTGCTTCCCAGATATCGCCGACAGTGCGAGACGAACGAATCAGTGCTTTTGAAGGTACGCAACCGACATTTAAACAATCGCCGCCCATCAAATGTTTTTCAATCAAAGCAACTTTCGCGCCCAAACCTGCGGCACCTGCGGCAACAATTAATCCAGCGGGCCCAGCGCCAATTACTACTAAATTGTAACGGCTGGCTGGCTGCGGATTTACCCAATCAGATGGATGTAAATAGGAGACTAATTTTTGGTTGTGTTCGTCCATCGGATGGATGTTTAGGCGATCGACCTTTGACTGTGACATTAGCAAATTCTCCTAATTAAACACTTTCATCTAAAGCTTTGTTGGCTATCCGAGTGAGCGAAACAGTAACAGCAACAGTCGCCATAAAACTTACAATGTTAATCAACCATTTTACTGCTAATGCCTGGGGATTTGTAGACTCTGTTGCCACATTTATTGCGGCCAAATCTACTACCAAAGAACCTGAGTAAACATACAGAATAGTTCCCGGTATCATCCCGAAGGAACCCAACACGTAATCTTTCAAAGAAACTTGGGTAATTCCCAAAGCATAATTCAGTAAATTGAAAGGAAGTAAAGGGCAAAGACGAGTCAGAAAAACTATTTTTAATCCTTCTTGGGACACGGCGCGATCGAGAGCTTTAAACTTGGGATGAGTTTCCATATATTTTACCACGCGATCGCGCGACAAGTATCGCCCGATCAAAAAAGCAAAGGTAGCGCCTAAAGTTGCTGCGACAAACACGTAGACTGAACCCCACCACAAACCAAAAATCACCCCGCCTCCCAGAGTTAATACAGAACCTGGTATAAATAGTACAGTAGCTAAGTTGTAAGTAATGATGAAGGCGACTGGGCCCCAAACACCTAAATGCTCGATCTGTATTAAAACCGTTCTTAAAAGTTCTTGAACGTAGGAGGATTTAGTTGCTAGAATTAAGAGAGCGAGAAAAAGGGCGATCGATAAAAATAATAATCTGCGTTGAAAAATATTCCGGGAATAATTGGGATTTTCTGGTTGTGGCATGATTCACCGTAAATAGCTATGATTATTGTAGTCTAATTCGATGAAATTTTTGATTTTTTTTACCGCAGAGGGCGCAGAGGGCGCAGAGAAAGAAAAGAGAGAAAGAAAGGTTAATGAATGATTTAATGTTTTTCTAATTCTAACTTAAGTTATTGCCACAAGTACCGCAAAATTAATCAACGATGACTGCAAAAAGCTTACTTCCAATCCCTGAGTATTTTGACTCATCAAAAGTTAGCGAAGTCTGGCGTGTCCCTTATCAAGAACGCGCTATTCAAGCTAAAGAATGGGCTGTGAAACACAGTATTCAGCCAGCAGCCAGCGACACACAATGTATTTGTTTGTTGATAATTGATGCCCAAAATACTTTTTGTATACCAGAATTTGAACTATTTGTCGGTGGGCGTTCCGGTAGCGGTGCTGTCGATGATAATCTGCGGCTGTGTGAGTTCATTTATCGTAATTTAGACAGAATTACTACCATTGCACCGACAATGGACACGCACACAGCTATGCAAATTTTTCATCCAATCTTTTGGATCGATGAAGCAGGCGAACACCCGCAACCTGCCGCAACTTCGATTACCCTAGAAGATGTCCAAAAAGGCCTTTGGAAAGTTAATCCCGCCGTGGCTGATAGCATTAGCGGTGGCAACTTTGCCGCACTGGAAAAACACGCTCTGCACTATGTCACTAAACTTAGTGACAATGGCAAATTTCCGCTGACAATTTGGCCGTATCACTCGATGTTGGGCGGCATCGGACACGCCCTAGTTTCGGCGGTAGAAGAAGCGATATTTTTTCATGGTATTGCTCGCGAAAGTCAAGCACTTTTTGAAATTAAAGGAGGCAATCCATTAACTGAAAACTACTCTGTTTTGCAGCCGGAAGTTTTAGATGGGTGTGATGGAAATCCGATTGCTGAAAAGAATCATAACTTTATTGATAAACTGCTCGATTTTGATGCGGTAATTATTGCGGGACAAGCTAAGAGTCATTGCGTTGCTTGGACGATTGATGATTTGCTAACGGAAATTTTGGCGCGAGATTCGGAGTTGGCAAAGAAGATTTATTTGTTGGAAGATTGTACTTCGCCGGTGGTTGTTCCGGGTGTTGTTGATTTTACGGAAGCAGCAGATGTGGCTTTTCAAAGATTTGCGGCGGCGGGCATGAATGTGGTTAA
>JAYTZD010000365.1:0-12763 GCA_043742065.1 Oscillatoriales bacterium | reverse complement strand
GGATAGGTTTTATTTTTCACCCTCATTCTCTCCCGGCGCGGTGGCTCAAGTTCTTCTTTTGCCACCGTTCTCATCTTTAGTTAGTCTAAACTACAGTTATATTCCTTTGGTACATTACGAAAACGTGAAGGTGGGCGATCGGGTGAATTTGCGGTTAAAAGGTGCAACGTTAGACAATTTAGAACGTAATGACTTTGAGCGCGTAGATTATATAGGAATTTTCTAAAATATTTTAGATAATAATATGGTTCGTAATGGTTAGTAGTGAGGACTTTAGTCCTTAAAATCAGGACTTCAGTCCTCACTACTAACGGTTAGTTTAGATTAATCGGAAATACCCATTCTTGGTAGTTACTATCGCGATTTTCGATAATTCCAGTCAATTTTTCTAAGAGCTTTTCAGTGATGGGTCGCTCTTTTGGTAAATGATAGTTTTCGATGCGATTAATTGGGGTGATTTTAGCTGCGGTACCGCACAGGAAGATTTCGTCAGCAATCAACAATTCAGATTTATCAACTGGTCTTTCTATCACTTCAATTCCTAAGTCTTTGGCGATAGTCATCACGCTGTCTCTGGTGATTCCTTCGAGAATATCTTGCTCGAAACCTGGTGTCACTAATTTACCGTTTCTGGCGACAAATATGTTCATTCCTGAAGCTTCGCTGACTTTGCCTTGACTATTCATCATGATAGCTTCATCGAAGCCAGATTGTACTGCTTCTGTTTTGGCTAAGGCTGAGGTAATGTAAGCGCCGCTAATTTTTCCTCTCAAGGGTAAACTGCGGTCTTCTTGGCGGTACCAAGAGCTAATTCTACAGTTGACTCCTTCCTTGGGCAAATAGTCTGAGAGTTCTAATCCGTAGACGAAAAAGTCTGTTTCTACGTTGTGGAGTCGGGGGGCAATTCCCAAACTTGAGGTGTAGATAAATGGGCGGATATAAAAAGATTGGGTAGGCTGATTTTTTTTGACAAAATCAACGATGATTGATTGGATTTTGTCTGCTGGCAAATCGCATTGCAGGAAGCTGGCACTTTGGCTTAGTCTTTGACAGTGGCGGTCTAATCTAAATAGTAAGATGCGATCGGCATTTTCGGGGTCGGGAATTCCGCGCAAGCCACCCAAGACTCCGGTTCCGTAGTGCAGTGCGTGGGTGGCTATGGAGATTTTGGCGTCGGTAAATGGGAGGAATTGATTTTGAAAGTAGGCAATTGGTAGAAAACTATCCATGATTCAAGCTAGCGATGAGTTTTGCAGTCCGCGAGGAAAGGTGAATTTGGTTATATTACCATAATTTATAGCGGAAGGAAGAAGGCCCTTCGACTCCGCTCAGGAACCGCTTCAGGAAGAAGGAAGAAGGAAGATGCAATAAAATTAATGGTTTCAACAATTTATCATGTCCCAACCGCCAACAAAGAATTTGTTTTCGCTAGTATTAAAAATGATCTAAATTGTAGTCATTTTGCTTGATAATTGTTTTGGGAAGGATTCGGTTCAATTACAAATTATAAGCAACAAAGAGGCAGCTATGGCACGTAAATGTTTTATCATTGAAATGGGGATGGGTATTGACCAGCACGGGCAGGAACCGACTGTGGCGGCGGCTAGGGCTGTCCGAAATGCGATCGCAAATAATGCTTTACTCGGTGTCTGGGAAGTGGCGGGTTTGACTGACCCAAATCAAATGATTGTGGAGGTAAAGGTGGGTGTTCCTTACCCGGAACAGGTACGAAGGGATGAGGTTTTGGCTGTGTTGCCTTTTGGGGAAAAAACTTTGATTGTTGAGCAAGGTGGGATGATTGTGGCTGGAAGGGCGATCGCATCTTTGAATGATAAAAATGACGAAATGTTGATTGCGGTAGCGGCGGTGACAGTTTTTGTGGACACTCAGGACTAATTTTCGACTGTTTGATATAGATGGGAGATGTGCGAAGTGCGATCGCGCATCAATCTTTTGCAACCATAATTACCTAAGTTAAGATTATCACTGCTGGGAGACTGACGTCGGGTGCGATCGACTTAACCCTGATATAGTAAAAAAAAATATGTCCGTGAGAGCATTTTTTTTCATAACAGATTTCCAGGGTAGGTATCAATTATGCTTCATCGAATTCTTGCCAAAAGTCGGTATCTAATGTTAATCGCTGTGTTAGGTTCCTTCGCAGCGTCTGTCACACTTTTGATTTACGGTGCGGCTGAAACTGTTACCACAATTGTTTATGCTTTAACTTCGGGAGCTGTTTCCAGCGAAAACTCGAAGAGACTGGTTCTGTCTTTCATCGAAGTTGTAGATTTGTTTCTCCTCGCCACAGTATTTTACATTACTGCGCTAGGACTTTATGAGTTGTTCATTGACGAGCGTATCAAAGTGCCAGACTGGCTGGAAATTCATACCATCGACGACCTGAAAAGCAAACTCACTAGCGTGATTGTAGTGGTATTGAGTGTATTGTTTCTCTCCGAGGTAGTTAAGTGGAATGGCGGGACGAATATCCTCCCCTTTGGAGCGAGTATCGCTTTGGTAATTGCTTCGTTGACGTACTTTCTGAGTTCCCAGGTGAAGAAGCCGAAGTCGGATCAATATTAATCATTAATCCTAGGAGTAATGCAGAAAACTATGCTAAAAGAAGTTAGAATAGAAAATTACAAATCGATTCACAAGCTGAAACTGGAGCTAGGACGAGTCACTGTATTGATTGGTGAAAATGGTTGCGGCAAGAGTAATATCTTAGAGGCGATCGCCTTGGCTTCTGCGGCGGCTGATGATAAACTGGATAACGAGTTTCTAGCATCTAGGGGTATCAGAGTTACAGAACCTCAATTAATGCGATCGGCTTTTGAAAAGGAAAATTTGGTTAAAGATATCAAAATAGAGTTAAGAGGGAATGGTGAAGAATATGGTTGTATTTTGGAAAATGATAATTCTCCCTATTCTCAGTGGGTCAATAAAGTCAATTCTATATATGCTCTTGCTTCTTACGCAATCGAAACTATAGTTTCTAATAAAACCATTATAGGTAATGCTTATGAATCTCTTCAGAAACAGGGTATGGAAGACGAATTTCTACCTTTCTCGGAAAAAGTAGAAGCTTTAGAAAAATCACTAGAAAAAGTATCAAGATTAAAAAAGGAAACAGAATCATTTGCTCAAAAATCTTGTCTAGATAAATTTACAATTTACTCTCCTGAAAACCAAGCCTTACGAACTTTTGAAAAAGAAGGGCAAATTCAACCATTAGGAATTAATGGAGAAGGCTTGTTTAAGCTATTAAAATTTTTGAATTCAGATCACCGGGAGCAGCTTAATGAAATCAAGAAAAAACTGCAATTGATAGATTGGTTTCAAGATTTTAAAGCTCCTCCAGATTTATCAAATATTCAGAACTCTCTCCAAATTAAAGATAGATACTTAGATCCAGATTTAGCTTACTTCGACCAACGAAGTTCTAATGAAGGCTTTTTGTTTTTGCTTTTTTACTTCGCTTTATTTATTAGCGATATCACACCTAAATTTTTTGCAATAGATAACATAGATGCTTCTCTCAACCCCAGATTATGCCGCCGATTAATCGAAGAATTAGTCGAACTAGCAAAAAAGAATGATAAACAAGTTATCTTGACAACTCACAACCCAGCAGTTTTAGATGGTTTGGATTTAGATGATGACGAACAGCGGCTGCTTGTGATTTCCCGCAACCAATTAGGTTATACTAAAGCTAGACGTATTCTCAACCCCGAACCTTTGGATGGACAAGAACCTGTAGATTTATCAGAAGCATTTTTGAGAGGCTATATCGGCGGACTTCCTAAGAATTTTTAATATGATTAGTTTTGGATTGATTACAGAGGGACTTACTGACCAAATTGTAATTGAGAATATTTTAGCTGGATTTTTTAATAGTCCAAATATAGAGGTAACACCTCTTCAGCCAAAAAGAAATAAAGACAATCAGAATAAGTCCCAATCCGGCGGTTGGACTCTAGTGTTTGATTATTGTCATTCAAAAAAGTTTCAAGAATCATTTCGATTTCTGGACTATATCATTATTCAAATAGATACTGATGTTTCAGAAGATTATAATATCGCTCATCAACATGAAGATGGTGAGTTTACTCCTCAGCAGTTGATTGAAAAAGTTATTGAGAAATTTAGAGATGCGATTGGTGAGGATTTTTACAACACAAATCAACAGAAAATCCTGTTTGCAATCTCTGTACATTCTCTTGAGTGTTGGTTGCTGCCCCTGTATTATACAGACAAGAAGAAACAAGCTAAAGTTAAGAACTGCCTCGATACTTTAAACCTGCAACTTGCGAAAAAACACAAGTTTACGATCGACCCTAATGCTAAAAATCCCGAATATTATCGAGAATTTTCAAAACAATATAGCAAGCATAAAGTTTTGATGAAACATTACAAAGATAATCCTAGCTTAAAAAACTTTATAGAAGAGATTCAAAGCAGAGACATTAAGAATGTTGAAGAGGAGTGGTAATTAAGTTTTCGATTCTCTGAAATACAGGACACGGCAGTGCCGTTTCCCTACCTGATATCTGTAATTCTGTCAAATGAAAATCACTGTGAATTTCTCAAAGCGCTAAACTTCCGATTCCAATTCGGTGACACGCAACTGCACCGGCAACTCTACAGAATTCAATTCAGATGACTCTAATAATCCTGTCGCTTCTTCCTCAGCATTTACTTCGCCGTCGCGCATTTTCCCCAATTTCTCAGCCAAAGTATCCCGCTGATTGATTAAATAAATACTCACCAAAGTCAGCCCAACACCCATCGATTGCAGCGGATTCAGCACTTCGCCCAAAAACAAATTGCCGAACAACAAAGCAAAAACTGGTGTTAAAAATGTTAAAGAACTTAAACTGGTGAGACTGCCGCTTGAAGCAAAGTAAAAGAACAAACCGTAGGCGATCGCACTTCCGAACACTGTAGAATAACCTAACGCCATCCAGCCGGAAAAATCGATATTGACAAACTGGTCAGACTCTGTTGCAGCCGACATTGCCAACAAGGGCAAACCGCCCAAAATCATATGCCAACCAGTCGCTACCACTGGGTCAACATAACGGCAAACCCAGCGCACCAAAACCGTTCCCACAGCCATCGACAACGCCGCCAACAGCATCAACCATTCTCCACCTTGAAATAACTGTTCGATACCCGCAGAAACCTGCGCGTTTTCAGGATGAAACAGCCCCACAATCCAGCCATTCGGCAACCCAATTAAACTGATGCCGATAACGCCAATCACTAATCCCAACCAGCCCCAAAAACCAATTTTTTCTTGAAACAGCCACAAGCACAAAATCGCCACAGCTAGCGGCTGAGAGTCAATCATCACCGAACCTAAACCCGCACCGGTTCTAGCTAAACCTTCTGCTAAAAAGCCTTGAAATAAAGTACCGTCAACTAGCGCAAATAGCGAAATCCACAGCCAAGCTTTCCACCCCTGCGGCTGCGCTTTTCCCATGAATGCTGCGGCGAGGAGTACCAAGGCACCCGCAGGTATCAAACGCACTGTGGCTATAAACAGCGGTGTCGTGTGGGGCATGACTCCTTTCATGGCTACCATCGCGGTTCCCCATAAGAAAAACGGCGCAATCAGCAACAGTGGCGCAAAGGGTAGTTTGGAATCGGTAAGTTTTAGCTGCATGGGAAGGGCTCCAGATGATTGATGAGAGTGGCTTTCGCGGGGATGATGTAGTTTTGTTAAGCGATTTTTACAATTATATATTATTGATGTTGGGTTAAGTGCGATCGAACGGGCAATCTAGAACAGGCATCTTGCCTGTTCCACAATCAAGAAATTTCTTGTGGAACAGGCATCTTGCCTGTTGCGATAGGGTGCATCCTAATGTTGGAGGGGCGAAGCATTACGGTAGTAAGTCTCTGGTGATAACTAATAAATTATCTGCCGTAATGCTTCGCCCCTACGGATATATTTGCAAAAATGGGATGCTCCCGATCGATAAGGCACAATATAAGTTAGCTACAAAATTTCACATTGCCCGAAAACTGCCCATGATTTGGCCATTCAAGCCTCGCTACCGTAAACAAATTGCTCGCATCGAAATCACTGGTGCCATTGCCGGAGATACCCGTAAACGAGTTCTAGAAGCCCTCAAAACCGTTGAAGAACGCAAATTTCCCGCTTTACTGCTGCGGATAGACTCTCCCGGTGGCACTGTCGGCGATTCCCAGGAAATCTACAGCGCCCTGAAGCGTTTGGGCGAAAAAGTCAAAATTGTTGCCAGTTTTGGTAATATCTCAGCTTCTGGAGGGGTTTACATCGGCATGGGAGCCGAATATATCGTTGCTAATCCAGGTACAATTACTGGTAGCATTGGGGTAATTATCCGAGGCAATAATCTAGAACGACTATTAGACAAAGTAGGCGTTTCTTTTCAGGTGATTAAATCTGGCCCGTATAAAGATATTTTGGCATTCGATCGCGAATTGACGGAACCAGAACAGCAAATTCTGCAAGATTTGATTGACACCAGCTATCAGCAGTTCGTAGAAACCGTTGCGGTTGCCCGGAAACTAACTGTTGAGAAAGTTAAAAGTTTTGCAGACGGTCGTGTTTTCACGGGGCAGCAAGCCTTAGAGTTAGGTTTGGTCGATCGACTGGGAACAGAAGAGGACGCTCGTCGTTGGACAGCGGAACTCGCGGGACTTGATCCGGAAAAAACCGAATCCTGCACTCTGGAAAAATCAAAACCTTTCCTAAATCGCGTCTTGGGGAGTAGTCTGGATATATCGGGGCTTTCAGCTTACAAAAGTTGGCTGGAATTCGAGGTGTCTACTAGCGGTTTGCCGCTGTGGATGTATCGTCCGTGATTAAATAAATTGGTCATTAGTCATTAGTCAGCAGTCATTAGTCAGCAGTCATTAGTCAGCGGTCATTAGTCAGCAGTCATTAGTCAGCAGTCATTTAGTGATTAACTAACCAGTAAAGATTGCTGATTACAAATACCTAGCGGCTAGTATTTGACAACTAACTACTTATTATTGACTAATAACTAATAACTAACAACTAATAACTAATAACTAACAACTAACAACTAATGACCAATGACCAATGACTAATAACTAATGACCAATGACCAATGACTAATGACCAATGACCAATGACCAATGACTAATCAAAAAAAATGAAAAATATTGGCGTGGAATGGCAAGTGCGGGCGATTCGTGGGGCAACTACTGCCAGCGATAATTCGGTAGAAGCAATTCGAGAAGTGGTGAGAGAATTATTAGATGAATTAGAAGCAAGAAATGATTTAAATCCAGAATTAATTATTAGTGCTACGTTTTCTGTCACTCGTGATTTGGATGCTGTGTTTCCGGCTGCGATTGCTCGCGAACGCCCTCGTTGGTGTAATGTTCCTTTATTGGATGTCCAGCAAATGTACGTTAAGGGTTCTTTGGAACGCTGCATCCGGTTTTTAATTCATGTTAATTGGCCGGCACACGTTGAAATGTATCATCCTTATTTGCGGGGAGCTCAAAATTTGCGGCCGGATTGGAGTTTAGCGGTGGCTGTGGCTGGGGAAAAATAATAAATTTACTTTTGATTTATGAAAAAACCCGGTTTCTCAAAGAAACCGGGTTTTTGTCAATCAGAGGTTTTCTTGTGATGCAACCTAATCCCTAAAAAGATGTCATATATAAAACTCCAAAAGTCCTTTTTCCCTTCCAATATTCCCAAACTTTGAGGAGAACCTTTTTCGTCTAACAGTGGCTTGACAGCTTCGTAGGCTGGCTTGTAATTGTACCAAGGAATTGAAGGCCACAGATGATGAATCAGGTGATAATTCTGCCCCAAAATTAAGATATTTAGAATTGGATTAGGATATACTCTGGCATTTTTCCAGCGATCGCGCTCGTGAAATGGACGATGCGGCAAATAATCAAAAAATAGCCCCAACGCCAACCCGACTACTAAAGCAGGAGAAAACCAAAAGTTCAGCACGTAACCTAGTTGGTCGTATTGAATGGAGATATACACCACTCCGATCACAAATAAGCGGCTGAAAAACCATTCCCAAAGTTCATGTTTTCGCCACAGTTTACGCTTAAAGAAGAAAATCTCGTGGTAAAAAAACCTTGCAGCAATTAACCACAGAGGCCCACCGGTAGAAACATAATGGTCTGGATCGTTTTCTGGGTCGTTAACGTGAGCGTGATGCTGCATATGTACCCGCGTAAACACCGGGTAGGCAAAGCCCAACATCAGCGCACTGCCGTGTCCCAAAATAGCATTGATGATACGATCGCGGTGCGCCGCATGATGAGACGCATCGTGAATCACCGTACCCGCCATGTGCAATGCCAATACGTTCAGCGAAAAACAACACCATTGGGGCCATTCCCAATTCCAGAAACCAAAGTATGAGATCACGATAATCGCTACTGCACTCAAAAACAGCAGCAGCGTTGGATTGAAGTCACCCGGAGGACTCAGAAACTCTCTAGGCACTGTCAGCGGCCGTCCTGCCTCCGACATCTTTGTTAACACTCCTTCATATTTCCCACTTGCGTAGTATAAGATACAAGCCTGTCAATAGTAAAGTTTTGTGAAATATTACACATTTAGCAATTCCCATCAGGAGAAGGAACCACCAATGCCCGATTCCTAATACCCAATTCCCAATGCTCAATTCCCAATGCCCAATTCCCGTCGGTATATTTGTAGATTTGTCAAGCCCTAAATCTAAAGTTATTTTTAAGAAAAGGCGATCGCACAGAAAAGATTATCGATCGGTAATAAACTCAGATATTCTAGAGAGTGGTCAATGCCCGCTGTTTTGACGATCAAGAAATTTTTAAGAATTAAGACGTGTGTCATTGCTTGCAATGAATAGCAAAAAGTTAGCCGAAATTTAAACAATAAATCCTCCAGCCACCCCATCTCAATTCATGCAATCGCCAAAAGCCCTACGCCGGACTAAAATCGTCGCCACCATTGGCCCAGCAACCTCTGATCCACAAGTGCTGCGCCAGCTCATAGAAGCCGGTGCAACAACTTTGCGACTCAACTTTTCCCACGGAACAGAAGAAGACCACCTACGCAGCATTCGCCTAATCCGGCAAACATCCTTTGAACTCAACCAGCCAGTCGCCATCCTCCAAGACCTCCAAGGCCCGAAAATTCGTTTAGGTCGCTTTGAAACAGGCTCTATTGTTGTCAAAAATGGTGACCACTTCATTTTGACCAGCCGCCAGGTTCCAGGCACTCAGCTCATTTCTTCCGTCACCTACGAACCTCTAGCAGATGAGGTGACCGAGGGAGCAGTGATTCTGCTTGATGACGGGAAAGTGGAAATGGTCGTCGAAAAAGTAGACCGCAATTCCCGCGAATTGTACTGTCGTGTCGTCGTGGGCGGCCCGCTTTCCAACAACAAAGGTGTAAATTTTCCGGGAGTTTACCTGTCAATCAAAGCGCTGACGGATAAAGACCGCAAAGATTTAATGTTTGGTCTCGACCAAGGTGTCGACTGGGTAGCTCTGAGCTTTGTGCGGAATCCCCAGGATATGCTCGAAATTAAAGAGCTGATTGCTAGTGCGGGTAAGCAAGTACCTGTTATTGCTAAGATCGAGAAGCACGAGGCGATCGAGCAAATGGAAGCAATTCTGGCCCTGTGTAACGGCGTAATGGTTGCCCGTGGCGACTTGGGAGTAGAACTACCAGCCGAAGACGTGCCGATTTTGCAAAAGCGCCTAATTGCTACCTCCAACCGCATGGGCATTCCGGTGATTACCGCTACCCAGATGCTCGATAGCATGGTCAACAATCCCCGCCCTACCCGCGCCGAGATTTCCGACGTCGCCAACGCGATTCTGGACGGAACTGACGCGGTGATGCTCTCCAATGAAACCGCTGTGGGCAATTTTCCCGTAGAAGCAGTGGCGACGATGGCGAGAATTGCGGTGCGGATGGAGAGGGAAGGAATTAGGGGCAATATTAGGAATGTAGAAGATATTGGGCGATCGATCACCAACGGCATCAGCCAAGCAGTCAGCCAAATATCCGAACAGTTGAATGCAGCCGCAATTATGACGCTGACCAAAACCGGTGCTACAGCCCGAAATGTCTCCAAGTTCCGACCAAAAACTCCGATTTTGGCAGTTACTCCTCACGTAGACGTGGCGCGACAACTACAACTGGTGTGGGGAGTCAAACCGCTGCTGGTGCTAGATTTGCCCTCCACTGGTCAGACATTTCAATCTGCCATCAATGTCGCCCAAGAGAAGGAATTGCTTTTTGACGGCGATTTGGTAGTAATGACAGCCGGTACTCTGCAAGGGGTGGCTGGATCAACTGATCTGATTAAGGTTGAGATGGTGACAGCGGTTTTGGGTAAGGGGACCAGTGTGGGTCTGGGATCGGTGAGCGGCATGGCCAGGGTGGCTCAGACTGCTGCGGATGTGGCGAATTTCCACCCAGGAGACATTTTGGTGGTCAACCACACTAGCGCTGATTTTGTGGAGATGATTCGGAAAGCAGCGGGTGTGGTGACAGAGGAAGAGAGTTTGACTTCTCACGCCGCGATTATTGGTTTGCGTTTGGGCGTACCGGTGATGGTTGGTGTGGAGAATGCCACGCGGATCATTCGGGACGGAACTATGCTGACGCTGGATATGCAGCGGGGTTTGGTTTATTCTGGCGCCAGAAACGGCGGGAATGACGGCGAACTGGATGTTTAACAGTTTCCGATCCCCCGACTAAAGTACGGGGGATTTGAGATCAATTCCGGTAGCATCGGAATGATTAGAAATTAGGAGACGGCAGTGCCGTGTCCCTACCGTGATTAATTGTAGGGACACGGCAGTGCCGTCTCCTCTAGATCATTCCGGTGTAACCGGAATTGATATGACTTGCTTTTCTACATCTTTTGTGCTAAAATCAGAAATTGTCTGTGCCGATGTAGCTCAGGGGTAGAGTATTCGATTCGTAATCGAACGGTCGTGGGTTCAAATCCCACCATCGGCTCTGGGTTTCAGGCTTTTTTAGTTGAGGATTAATCAAAAATTGTGATTAATCTGTCTTCAAAAAGCATTGAAAATACCCCAAAACTCTGACAAATACAGGAAGCGGCAGACATTAATTTGTCTCCGCTTCCTGTCTTTGTCTCTCTAAACAAGTGCTTGTTGATAATCCAGATTTTGATCTAAATAAATAGCTCGAATATCCTGTGGCAAATTTGATTCGAGAGTTTGATATCCTTTTTGCAGCAAAGCCTTTACTTGAGCCGGTGAAATTGCTTCGCCTTCTGCTTGTAAATAAGCTGCAATTCTGGTTTCGCTCCAGCGGAAAGTCTGAGCCATCAACACAACTAAACGCGGTAGCGGTGCTAATAATTCTAAAGCTTGTTTGACGTAGCACCACAGAGGAGGTGGAGCTGATTGCAAAGAATAATGAATCGTCTCAACAGGAGGCAATTCAGCTTGATTAATGCAGATAGCGGTGACATTAATTAACCAGTTTTGGAGACTGAGATTGCCGCCATCAGACTCTTGGGTTTCGCGGCGCAAATCGAGGCCTCGGAGTTCGTGATAGATGTGTAGCCAAGTGTGGGCGAAGAGGTAATCTGCTTGTACGGGCGATCGGACAGAATGTCGAATCAGGGAGTGTACAATTTGAGCATAGCGGCAAAAAATTGCAGTGAAGAATTTACCCTGATCGGGATGAGTTTGAAAAAGGGTCAATAATTCCTGATCGCTGTGGTGGAAAAGCGATTTGACAACAGGATGGTTGAATTCTGAAAAATTAGGTGCTTGCACAATTGTTTTAGAAGGGTTTGGTAATAAATGCTCGTGCAGCCCAATCTTACAACACGATATAGATTTGATGCAACTACTTTTAAATTATGTTGATATTTAAATCAACTAATATAATAATGCTTTTATTCCCTGAATGAGTCCGACAAGTATGAGCAAAAAGTATCAACGCTGCAATTATATTGCCAGACAAGCAGCCAATCAACAAAACTTACTAGCAGATGAAGGCTATCCACGGTGAACACCACTAGGAAAACCATAACCCCCACCCCCAGGAGTTTCAATTACAAAAACATCCCCAGCCTGCATTTCCACAGTCGCCGTACTCCCCAAATCCTCAACTTTTCCATCCAATTTTTCAACATAATTCCGTCCCAAAACACCGTTTTCACCCCCATTCAAACCGCAAGGAGAAATCACCCGCCTCCCCGATAAAATCCCCGCCGTCATCGCCTCCAGAAACCGCACTCGCCGCACAACTCCATTCCCCCCGCAATGATATCCATTCCCCCCGCTATTCGCCCGAATTGCAAAACTTTCTAACAGCACCGGAAACCGCCATTCCAACACTTCAGGGTCAGTTAAACGCGAATTAGTCATGTGAGTTTGTACCGCATCCGTACCATCAAAATTTGCACCCGCACCGGAACCGCCGCAAATAGTTTCATAATATTGATAGCGCTGATTTCCAAAGGTAAAATTATTCATAGTTCCCTGAGAAGCCGCCATGACTCCCAACGCACAATACAAAGCATCGGTAATATTTTGCGAAGTTTCCACATTACCTGCAACTACCGCCGCCGGATAGCAAGGATTGAGCATACAGCCTTCAGGATTGATGATTTCGAGAGGTTTCAAACAACCTGCATTCAGAGGAATATCGTCATCTACTAATGTGCGGAAAACATACAAAACAGCAGCTTTACAAACTGCTGCGGGAGCATTGAAATTGTTGGTTTGT
>JAYTZD010000364.1:0-1477 GCA_043742065.1 Oscillatoriales bacterium | reverse complement strand
TTACTCGTGGTCAAGGCGGAGGCAATATCGGCATCGGTTTTGCAATTTCTGTAGATAAACTGCCCGCTTTCTTGACTGCGGTGCGAGAAGGTAGAGCTCCCCGCGTGGCCCAGAGGCGATCGCTCTTTGGTGGCAAATCACCTGAAAAGCTCGCCTTAAATGGGCCGGCTGTCAGTGGCAAACTCACCAACCAGTCTAGGGTGATGCCCACAGACAACAGCTTTTTTGAGGTTTACTCCTTTGAGGGAAAAGCCGGTCAACAAATCACAATTGAAATGAAAAGTCAAGAGATTGACTCTTTTTTAATATTGGTCGGCCCCAATCAGCGGAAAATTGCTCAAGACGATAATGGGGGTGGCAATAAAAATGCTCGAATTACAATCAGGCTACCAGCAAACGGTACTTACACTTTACTGGCAAATTCCAATGAGGCAAGGGAGTCTGGATCTTATACATTAGAACTGAAAGCAACTGGTTCTACTCAGCCTTCAACAGCGATTTTGCAAGAAGAAGGTATTTTAACCGTAGGGGCTCAGAGACTGCCATCTGACAATAGTCTGTATCGCGAGTATACTTTTGAAGGTCGATCGGGTCAGTCTGTAATAATTGCCCTCGAAAGTAAAGATTTCGATCCCTATGTCGCTCTATTTGGCCCTAATAACCGATTAGTCGCACAAAATGACGATGAAAACGATTCTACTAAAAATGCGTTTCTGAGCGTTACTTTGCCAGCTACGGGTCGCTATCGTGTGATTGTCAATGCTTCTGATGCTTCGGGTCGAGGTCGTTATACTCTAACAGTCCGCTAATTCTATCCCTTCTTCAAAAACTGAGGTAATTCATGCGTCAATTTAGATTTTGGGCGATCGCGCCAATTGCTCTGCTAGCTGTTTTTTCAGGCAACCCCGTTGCTTCCTCACCAGTGTATATTTTAGGTCAGGAAACTCCCAAGCCTTCCCCATCAACGAGTCCAACTCCATCAACTTTACCTTCCCCATCAACGAGTCCAACTCCATCAACGAGTCCAACTCCATCAACTTTACCTACTCCTGCTGCGGGAGAATCTAAAGTTATCTTGGAGAAACAAGGAGAACTCACTACGGCTAAGTCTGCGGTGCTTCCCTCGGACAGCAGCTTATACGAAGAGCATAGTTTTGAAGGTACGACGGGGCAGATGATAGTGATTGCCGCAGAAAGTAAAGAGTTTGATACTTATCTGGTGATCTTCAACTCCAAAGGCGAATTGCTTGCAGAAAATGACAATGCTAATGAGAAGAATACCAATTCAGAGTTGACTCTTACTTTGTCTACAACTGGTCGCTATTTGGTAATTGTCAATGCTGTCAAAGCACCCCCAGAAGGTAAAGGCAAGTACAGTCTGACAGTCCGCGAAAAACTCAAAAAATAGTGAGCGATCGATCAATTATATCAATTCCGGTACACCGGAATGATCTAGAGGAGACGGCAGTGCCGTGTC
>JAYTZD010000363.1:0-3184 GCA_043742065.1 Oscillatoriales bacterium | reverse complement strand
TTCCTCGATCGAGTGAATCGGGCGATCGTGCTTTCTCTAGACTAACTTTCAATTCTGAGGAAATTATGAAGAGAGTTTTTCCTCGGATTTGATCCTAAATCCCGGTGCATTAGCCCTTCGATAAGTTCCGAAAACTCAAATTTGTGTGCTATGCCATTATGCTTGAGAAAGCCGTCCTAGAAGGACGCGGATTTAGACCTAATCTTTCGGTAAAAACAGATGACTAGGAACCACAAACAACGTCTTTATCCAACTCGCATCGATATGCCAGCAGCAACCCGCTCTGGAATGGTTGGGCTGCTCAACGCCACGCTAGCAACGACTCTGGACTTGAAAACTCAAGTCAAGCAAGCTCACTGGAATGTCAAAGGTATGGACTTTTATCAGTTACATTTGTTATTCGATGAAATGGCAACAGAACTCGATGATTATGTTGATGCGGTTGCTGAGCGAGTGACTGCTTTGGGCGGTTTGGCGGTAGGAACAGCGCGCACAGCAGCGGCTGATTCGATTTTGCCAGAATTTCCTTTTGATATTTTAGATGGTAAAGAGTATGTGACGGCTTTGGCCGATCGCTACGCACCCTATGCCCAACACCTACGAGTAGCCATAGACAAAGCAGGCGAACTCGGTGATGCGGATACTGCTGATTTGTACACAGAAATTTCGCGGACAATTGACAAGCGTTTGTGGTTCCTGGAAGCGCATTTGCAAGGTTCTGTATAGTAAATTAGAGTTAACTATCAACAGTCAATATCATTCCGGTACAACCGGAATTGATATCAGATCGTTTCCCGAATCCCCCCCAATTCATCGGTGGGGAGTATCACAGCTAAAAACAGTTATTACTTTGGATGGCTTTTTTGTGGTAGCTAATATTCCAGATTATGCTCCTCAACTGCAACGTCTGATGCAGCAAGCGGGCCTTGGGGGCGATCGAGCACTCAGTCAAAAAGCAGGGATTTCTGAACTTGAACTCAGTCGTTTGCGTCGTGGCTTAGCCTTGCAAACGCGAGCAGATATCTTGCTCAAAATCAGTCAAGCTTTACAAATTTCCTTAAACGAACTACTCGCAACTTTTGCTCCTGGTTCTGTAGAGTTAGAACAGCCAACACCGACGGCAATTCAACAAGAATATCAGAGGCTACAAGCTACTCTCGATATTCAGCGGGAATCTTTAATGCAGGAATTTCAACTTTCTAGCTTGCAAATTTTAGAATCGTGGATGTTGCAGTGGCCAACTGCGGCTAGTAAAGCCCAGGAAAATCAGAAGTTGCCGGCTGTGAAATTGCTGCCTTTGGTGCGCCCCGTCGAAAAATTATTGCAGGAGTGGGGGGTAGAGGCGATCGCCCCAGTCGGATCTTGCATCCCCTATAATCCGCAACACCATCAACTCCTCGAAGGAACAGCCGAACCGGGAGAACCGGTCAAAGTCCGCTATACGGGCTACAAGCAAGGCGAAAAACTCCTCTACCGCGCCAAAGTTATCCCTGTTTGAGTCTATAGCAGAAGGAAGAGGGAGAGTGGGAAAGTGGGCTACCAATGCCCAATGCCCGATTCCCAATGCCCAATGCCCAATGCCCAATGCCCAATTCCCACTCTACTATTTGGATCAGAGTCCGTCTCGCAGCTATACTAACCTAGTCTGGCTAGAAATTCTGACATTCCCACTGCAAAATATGAGTCCTGTAGTTAAAATTATTCAACCCTCTGGCATCTTAGACGGCACCAAGGCAAGTCAATTTCGCCTAGAGATTAGCGACCTAGTGGAAGCCGGAGCTGATGTGGTATTGATAGACTTCCAAGATGTGACGTTTATGGACAGTTCTGGCTTGGGCGCTTTAGTTTTAGCGCTCAAAACAGTCCGGGCCGCTGGGAGTCAGTTAGTTGTTTGTTCTATCAATGAGCAAATCCGTATCTTATTTGAACTCACCAGCATGGATCGAGTTTTTGAGATATTTCCCACCCGCGAGGCTTTTAATAGCAAAATTCTGATGTGACATACTCCCACATCAACCTGAGTACAGGTATGATGTGGGCTTCTTAGCAGCCCGATGAAGGGTATGCAAGATTTCCTTCGCGGTACTGTCATCCATAGAGCCAACTACAGAAAGATTCCCACTACGGCGTTTTATACTGGGGAAAATGTCCAACCCCAGTCTTTTTAGGTTGATCGCGGCATTAATATCGCGATTAACCATCAAAGAATTTTGCTCGTCCCAATAATCTCGAATACTACAATCGGTGAAAATAATTTCATTCCGATAACTGAGAACCATTGAGGTATAAGCAGGTTTTTGACCAATGACGACTGATCCAGCTTTTTCGGCTATGTATTCCAGTGTCTTGAAAAATTGACCGAATGCAGCATCTAGCCAAGACTTGTTTAGTCCTGATTTGGCTGACTGACCGTTTGGAAGGTAAACCTCAGCATCATCTTGTTTGATTTTATTTCGCTTAGTCAAACTTTTTAAATTTAAGTCTTCTTGATACTCCCCACCGATGAATCGGGGGGATTCTTGACTAAGACCACAAAGGGGCTTTCAAAGGCGTTATCAAAGCACCTCTACTGACTTCTTTGAGACAAAGCCCCAAAGTTGCCGCTACTTTTCGACCGATATTCGCTGCACCATTGCAATCTGCATTAATCAAAAAACCTTCAAAAGTACGATACAATCCGCGCTTAACTCGTTGACCGCTTGGTTGCCACCCTTCTGGTTTTTCGCAGAATTTAGGTAGCACGTCAAGGTCTACAAATGAAGCTTTAGAAGTATACGATTCTTCAGTTTCCACAAAACGAATCCCGTATTGTTCGCATAATTGAGCGATTCTAGTCTTGAGTCTGCCAGTCGGAATTTGAACAAACTTTTGGTTGGTTTTAGCTCCCAGATTCAGACCATTTTTCATCCCAACATTCCACCCGAATATCACAGTACCAAGATTGTTGACCAAACAATGATTGATTACCTTTCGAGCTGCTTTGTTGACAGCATCTCGCATTGTTCGATTGCGATTTTCTGTTAATTGCTCAAGTCGTTTTGACCAATAGCCATTTGCTTTTCCTGACATCAAAAATGCAACACGTTTGTTATACCCTTGATTGATTGATTTCAGATGCAACCCATCAACGATAAAGCTAGTTCCAACATTGCTAACACAGGTTAGCCAGTTGTTCATTCCGTGG
>JAYTZD010000362.1:0-3186 GCA_043742065.1 Oscillatoriales bacterium | reverse complement strand
GCGTAAAACCAGCCAGATTATTGAGTGAAACATTCCAATCAGATTTCCAGTTCGTTCCACCAAGTTCTCGTCCGTTAATCGTATTCCCAATACCCTTTGTTTGGTAGTAATTGTCAGCATAAGTGACATTATTCCAAACCTGAATTTCTGGGTCAGAAATGTTAAGGTAAGGCCCAGAAAAAGAATTATCATCGTAATCGTAAGGGTCAATCGTCGTCATTTGAAGGTCGCGATTTGCCCGACTCGTACCGCCAGCATCAGGTAAAAATGTACCCAAACGCTGGACAATTTCGCTGTTAATAACTGCTCCCTGACCGACACCGATAAAGTGCAGCGGTGAGTTGAAAACAGCTCCTTGATTGCGGATTAACTTGCCCGTACTATCATAAAGTTTACCCTCCTTTCCGATAGAACCGCCCTTCTCCAAATCGAGTTGTACCATTGAGGCAAATAAACTATCTGCGGCTGCTTCAGCAAAACCCGAATTGTAAAGTTTGTGAGGTTGAATTCCCTCCATCCAATTAGCTAACAACACTAATGGCTTGCCATATTGAGGAGACGGAACCGCGTTATTAAATATCCAATCGTTTCCTTGGGGGATAACTGACTGCCACTTCCCAGTTGCAGAGTTATATTTCTGAACGGCACCGCCCTCTTTATAAATGTGTTTAGCAACTCCATTAAGTTGGTTGTCAATCAGTTGGCTGTGTTCCGGTTCACCAGGCTCCAAACCCCGCGTTAAAACAGTAACGCTGCTGAAAGTATTGCTATTTTTTACTCCAGGCAGAAGAGTTTTAAACTCACCTGTTACGAGTTGACCTTTACCTAGCTGTTTTCCATTTTCTCCCAAAGCTTCCACAGCCCAGTTGTATTTCTGACCCGCTGTTAACATCAGATTGGGAGGAAGAGTAAACGCCTCAAAGTTACCCGGTTTACTGCCGCCGTTCCAAGTCCAATTACCAGTATTTTTATTCCACTTAGCAGTCAGGATACGATTGGGATTGTAGTCTTTGTCGTCCTGGGAATTTAACCCAGCCCACCTATCATCGGGCAACAATCCTTTCCCTTCGGGAAATACGCTGACATAAAGATTGACTTCATGAATGTCTTTATCTGGAGTTAAACCAGGAAGACCGCATTCCTCATCTTTGCCTTTAATATCCCACTTAAAAGTAGGAGTTAGAGGATTGGTGTCACTTTCGCTATTGCCAATGGGTTCTTTTAATTCCACCCAATTTCTGACATTCGCTATTGCCAAACCTTTAGGATTGCCACCGATACCAATGGGAGCGCGTTTCGTGCCATCCGGGATACCAAAACCAAAGTTATTAATCCAATTTCCTTCGATAATTTCGTAGTCGGCCGCAATACTGACTCTAGGGTTGATATCGTCAATAGGCACGCGGGCGAGGTCGGCAGTTGTCGCATTTCGCTGATTGCTTGCCTGGAAACCCCAAGTATCCACACCCCTGTCTCGTGCGTCAAGCTTGTAATTGCCCGGATTCTCTATAGCCTTAATCATTTCCTCAACATCGAAAACGTAGGAACTTCCTCCCAAACCTAAGGTGGGATAGGAAGCAATCAAATATTTGCCGTCGCTCGAAAGCGCTAGGTTGTTAGTTAAGCTGTTGGGAATCGGTCGAGTCGCAGCCACCAATTGAGGATTGGGCCCCAGCGGGTTTGCGATAATGCCTATATTTCCACCCTCGCGCGTATTTATTTTTGCCCTAGAGTTGCGGCCGGCAACAAACGCATATTTCCCGTCTTGCGTTACTGTTACAGCCACTGCCTCGTTGACATCGAAATAGTCATTGGCCACGCCCAGCGCCAAAGGAGCGTAGTTGACTTTAGCACTAAAATTGAGGGGGTCATCAGACTCAATTTCGAGTACCCCGAAGCCCTTGCCGTCATCTTGAAGCTTTATCTGGTCCCCATTACTATCTATGGTAAGGACACTAGCAAGCCCGTTGGTGAACACCATTTTCTTCGGGTCAGAAGTAGCAGCTATGCCCTCTGTCTCCGATAGGGTGGGAATTACTTTAATCTGCTGGTGCCACAGGCGAGTGTTAGGACTTCCAGTCTTAGGTTGGTCGGCGGGGTCAATGTTGACAGCGTAAAGGTTGCGGTTAGGTGTTTGTTCGCTACTGTCGGAACCTGTGGCGAACAGTCGCCGCCCGTCGCTGCTGATGGCTAACTGACTCAATCCCAAGGGTGATGTGACGTTAATTGTTTGGACAATGGTGTGATAGGTTGCTGAATTCGGGTTGATGTCGAGGACGTAGATGTTGGGGCGATTTTGGTCGGCAATGTAAGCGTAATTGTCTTTGGGGTCGATCGCAATAGCTTGTGGTCTGGCTCCAGAGGGCAAGCTAATCGCATCTACAGTCGCCGTTTCTGGAGTAGTATCTATCTCTCGCAGCGCCATCAAATCCACCACAGACACGCGACCGGTGTCCCGCAGAGTCACGTAGCCGCGGGTAGCATTGTTAGTAGCCGCGATCGACTCCGGTCGGTCTGATGGGATATTGGGATTACCCACAGGAATGTTAATAGCAACCGCTAATTTATTGCTGTTCTGGGTTTCAACAGTTGATAAAGCGTCTTTGAGGTTAATAACGTTGATTTTGTCGCCCGTGCGTTCTGTCACCAGCGCCAATTCAACGCAGGTAGGGGCGAGGCGGATATTTTCTTCACTTTCTAGTTCCACAATGGAGTAATCTGCGCCTCCGTGTCCGAAGCGTTTTTTCTGCTTTCTCGACACTACAATGCTGGATTCGCCGACAGGTACGGTAATCGGAATTTTGACAGCAATTTTGTAGCGATTTTCTCCTAAATCGGTGTTTTTATCCGGTATCAAAATGCCTGGATAAGTTTTGTCGCCGACGCGGAAGCTGACTGTTAAATCCTCGAATTTACCGCCCAAATCATTGGAGTTATTCAGGAAATTGCTACCTGTCAGGACGACGGTTGGGGATCCATTTTCCAACTTAAATTCAGCGGATTGAAGCACTGGAGGTGCGAAGGGGTCTGCTGGGAATAATGTCGGTATATTTAGAGTCGCTGTGACGCTGGGAATCCCTTCTGGATCGAGTTCGACACCCGCAGGAGTGACTACAGGTAAACCGACTTGTGGAATGGCGATGACTTTCAATCCAGATTGCAGGTATTTAGCTAAGTAAGCAAGGA